>JBBQXZ010000122.1:0-12993 GCA_038209145.1 Cytophagales bacterium
ACTACATTTGAAAGAGCAGTGTTGGCTAATTTTACATATAATTGGCCTTGGTTTATATAATAAACTCCATCCCCAAGATCCTCTATTTTCTCTGCGGAGATAATCCTAGCATATAAACCCGGGGTTTTTTGAGAATTCAAATAGCTAATTGTCCGGGTTAAAATTTTACCATCTATCTCAGGTTCAAAGTAATCTTCAACGGCAACTTGCTCAAGGACATACTTGAAAGTGGGTCTTCTAGCCCGATTAAGGGAATACCCTTGAATTTGGAGCAGATCAGTGCTGACAGAATCAGGCCAAGGGGTGTTGGTATTATCAAGTTTGGCTATGGTAGGCCCGCTTGCCAATTCGACTAAGGCTCCATTGGGAATCATCAATTGCGATTCCCCCCTTTGCCGCCACATGGGCGAGGTGTTCAAAAATCCTCCTCCCCAAATACTCAAAAGAGCACCTTGCTGAAGATCATAAGCAAAGCTTGAACCTGATGGTTCTCCTACACTCACTGTGTGCGTCTTAACGTCATCCTTATGGCGGAAGAACCCTCTTATAATCATGGGTTCATTGGAAGGTTCTAAATACAACGGTTTCTGGATAACTTGTTCAACGTAAGCGTTTGGATCATGCAAAGGACTTTTTTTGATCCCCGGTCCTTCAATAAAAAAACCAAGTTGTGGTCTTCTTCCCGGATAATTGTTTTTGTAAAACACCAATTTAAATGGAATAGCCCCTTGCTCTAACCGTAAGGTCTTACTTCTAGGGGTGTCTCCGGGGAATTGAATTTGATCCTCTATTACGTTTTCGCCATCTATGTAAAGGCTGATTTTACCAAAAGCACGCAATGAAAAGGTATAATCACCTGATTTTAAAATTTCCAAATTCCCGGAATACGCATACGCAAAGTCAAGGATTCCATGGCCTAAATCCCAAGTTACCTTATTCAATTTGCCTGACTGATTAGGGGTACTTCCCTGGAAATCCTCAACGGATTGGAACTTTCCTTTGTAGTAGTTAAAATTCAGATCCTTGATTTTAGGAACCTCGTAATCAAACAGCTTGTATGAAATATTTCTGATTGCCACCGGACCGTGATCTCCCTGAATCATAATGGGCCCCCTTGGTTTTTCATCCTCATACAATGCGGATCGGGTAGGTCCGGTCACTTCCACATTTTCATGGACCAAAACCCCGTTCAAATACACCTGATTAAATTTTGCGTTTCTCAGTTTTACACCTGCCGCATCAAACTTGGGTGCTTCAAACTTGATTTTTAACTGTTGCCACAAACCAGGAGCCTTACTGGCATTGGTTCGGGGAGGTTTTCCTTCAAATCCCTGTTGGTTTTTTTCATCATAGCGCTGGTAAATACCTCCAGCATCACCTGAATTGGGATTGGTTTTACCCCAACTGTCGAAAATTTGTATCTCATAGCGCCCTTGAAGATATATTCCTGAATTGGAACCTTTGGGAACCATAAACTCCAATTCCAATTCCATATCCCCATGTTCAAATCCCGAAATTAAATGCGGACCGTTTTTAGGCTTGGGCGGATTAACCAGAATTCCCGTCCCACGAGTTGTTGACAAAAAATCATCATGCTCCCAGTCAGCATTCACCCCTCCTACCAATTTCCAAGTTTTTGGAATTTCCCCAAATTCCTTCCAGTCATCGAAAACGGTTACTTCTTGTGCAGAAAGTCCTCCGCTTAACAAGATGATTATTGGCAAGAATAATTTTTTAAATTTTAAATTAAACATTGTATATATTTTTAAATAGGTGTTTACTTTATCAAATATCCATTTGCTTTATCGGCTAAAATCAGGCTTTCCATGCTTTTCACCAATTCGGGATTGGTATTATATAGATTTTTTCGTTGCTCGGGATCTTCCCGTAGGTTAAAAAGCAATCCAGGGGTATTATAATTGACATACCCTCTGAGGTCAGAAAACGAGGCTGGCATTTTGGTGTGTTGGCCCGTACTGTCAGTGACATAAAGCCAATCACCATTTCGAACTGCCCATCTATTTTCCATGGTATTATGGATCAAAACCTCTCTTTGAGGTATACTATCCGAATTATTGCTCAGTGATGGCAGAAAATGATAACTGTCAGGGGCAGCACCGGCTGGAAGGTTTATACCTATCAAATCTCCCAATGTCACCATGATGTCAATCTGCGAAACAAGTTTTTCAGATACAGCTCCCGGAAGGACATGACCCGGCCATTTAATGATAAACGGAACTCGGTGTCCTCCTTCCCAAACATCTCTTTTCAGCCCTCTCAAAGGTCCCATACTGAAATGTCCATACTTTTCGCCTCTTTCAAAGGCATAAAGCTCCGGACCATTGTCGGAGGTGAAAATTACAATTGTATTTTCTTCAAAACCCTTATCCTGAATGGCCTTCAAGACTTGACCAATGACCCAATCGGTCTGATTGACAAAATCACCATACGCTCCCGCGGTAGACTTTCCGTCAAATTCGTCATTGGGAATAATGGGTGCATGGGGTGAAGGCAAAGGGAAATATAAAAAGAATGGTTTATCATCGGTCTGCTGACCGATCCATTCAATGGCTTTTTCGGTAATCGCAGGCAATACCTGATAGGGATTCCAACCTTTAACTTTGGGTCCGGGTCTAAACTCCCAATTCCCCTCCTTCGTTTCGTAGCCGATATCATTTATATCCATTACCTCTGTGGGCGCTTCAATGAATCTATTATTCTCCATCCAGGCATATGGTGGGAAATTGATGGTCCCGTCGCCGAAGTAATAATCAAATCCACGGTCAGTAGGTCCCCCTGAAACGGGTTTATCCCAATCAATATCATCAGGAAAATAAACCGCTACCTCTCTTCCCCATTGCATAACTTCACCGGAAGGAGGGTTTTTAAATTCCCAATTCCACCCTAAGTGCCATTTTCCAATACATGCAGTTGTATATCCATTTTCCCGCAGCACCTGAGGAAGTGTGATGTCTGACTCATTGAAGAACGGCTCACCAAATGAATTTACGATGCCATGTTGTCTTCTCCAATGATAGGTTCCGGTTAGCAAGGCATATCTGCTGGGGGAGCAAATCCCGGAGGAACTGTGTGCATCTGTAAAACGCATGCCTTCTGAGGCCAGTTGGTCCAGATGAGGAGTAGGGATTTTTGATTCCGGGTTTTGGATGTTTAGATCTCCATAGCCCATGTCATCTGCATAGATTATTACCACGTTTGGAAAACCTCTTTCAGCCTTTTCATGGCATGAAAAAAGCACCAGCATAAGAATAGGTAAAATATAAATCTGTTTGAACATAGTATGCATCCTATTAGACTTGATTGTCAATGATTCATCGTCCTTTGCTGAAGTAATTCATGTATTATGGAAATACATTTCTGCGAATAATAATCTATTTTTTCAGCATACCCTTCCGCTGATCCCTACTTTTGCAGCCCAATCGAGATGCTAGCAAGAAAATCAGGAGAAATGAGACAGTAGGAAAAGAAATGTAGTTCCTTTTTGGGTAGTCCATGCCATCATGTTAATTTTTGGAGGTTGATTGATTGATGAACTGTTGGTTCAACTCATCCGAATCCCCATATTGCAGGCGAAGTTCTCCCAGTCTTTTGTGCAACATATCTTGCACCTCGGCATACTCCGGATTGCCATAAATACTTTGCATCTCATCCGGGTCTGTTTGTAGGTCATACATCTCCCATTCATCCACGTCATGGTAGAAGTGAATCAACTTGTATCTATCGGTTCTTACTCCATAATGGCGTTTTACGCTGTGTGGTCCCGGGTATTCATAATAGTGGTAGTAGATGGCATCCCTCCAGGGAATGGATTCTCCAGCAGCAAGTTTGCGCCAAGATTCACCTTGCATTTCTAAAGGCTTCGAAACCCCCGCATAATCTAAAATCGTAGGTGCATGGTCTAGATTCATCACCATTTCTTCCACTACGGTCCCTGCCTGTATTTCTTTTGGATACCTGACCAATAGCGGCGTGCTAAGCGACTGTTCGTACATGAAACGTTTGTCATACCAACCGTGCTCCCCCAAATAAAACCCTTGATCGGAAGTATAAACAACGATGGTATTTTCCAAAAGCCCTTGTTTCTCCAGGTAATCTAGCACCAATCCTATACCATCATCCACTGATTTGACCACTTTCAAATAATCCCGCAGATACCTGTGATACATAAACTTTGCAAGCTCTTCGCCGCTTGGCTTAGTTTCCAAAAATGCCTTATTGGGTGGGCCATAAACAGCATTCCAGGCATCCATTTCCTCCTTACTCATTCGATTAAAGGGTGCTGACAACTCGCTTTCCTCCCCGGTGAAAGGGTCTTTCTCAAATTTCATGTCCCATCCCCAATACATGTCGTTTACAATCTCCATTTTCTGTTCCCGGGGGGCACTTCCTCTACCCTCATAATCATCAAAAAAATTATCCGGAAAATCAAACTCGTGATCTTCATACAGATCCAGGTATTTCTGCTCAGGCATCCAGTTTCGGTGGGGAGCCTTGGTATGGTAATTAATGGCAAAGGGTTTACTTCTATCCCAATCATTATCCAGCCAATCCATCACAAATTGCGGGATTAGCACTTCACAATGTCCCTCAAACTTCAGTTCTTCCTCACCATTTTTGATGAATTCAGGATTGTAGTAATTTCCCTGTCCGGGCAAGGTCAGGGAGTAATTGTATCCTTGTGGTTTTCCGCCAAGGTGAATCTTCCCAATAAGGGCCGTTTCATAGCCTACAGCCTGCAACATTTTTGGGTAGATGGCCTGATCCCAGTCAAAAGGTCCCACATTGTCAATTTTGCCATTTAAATGGCTGTATTTACCAGTAAGCAGGACCGCCCTGCTTGGGGCGCAAATTGAATTGGTGACAAAGCTGTTTTTAAAAAGGGCACCTTCCTTTGCCAAACGATCCATATTCGGAAAATAAACACTATCCAATAACCCATGTCCATAGGCATGTAACGCTTGTTGGGTATGGTCGTCGGTCATGATAAATAAGATATTGGGCCGCTGGGCTTCTTCCTTTTCCGTAAAGCTACCTAGTAACAGGCAAAGCATGAAAAATCGAAAAATGTTTTTGGTCAATTTATTATGCATCCTATTTATACGTTTTGAGTATAGGTTTAAATTCATCTTGGGCAGTTTTAGCGTGCTTGGAAACAATAAAATCAAACAGAAGGATGAATATGACCAGGGGGATAAAGATTTTAATGCTTGTCATGATCAAAATTTACTTATAATATGCACCTTGCGTGAAGGAAATATATGTTTCTACTCACCTTTGACTTTCCTCTGAGGTGTTTGTGGTTCAGTATCCACATCGTTTGAATAGGCAACACTACCATGGGGTGCCAATACCAAACCCCATTCGTCAATGTAAGCTTGGCTTGGCCTAAAGTCATCATCGATCTCTTTGAGTAATCCCTGTAATTGGTCATCTAATTTCAGAACCAAATCCGAATTTTTGGGATTCAAAACCAAGTTATTCATTTGGATGGAATCAGTCACATCATCAAATAATAGCCAAGGTCCGTCCAGTGATCTTACATAGGTGTACCTGGAAGTCTTTTTAGCCCGATATTCCCGTCCATATTCCCCTTTAATCCAGGGAGCTGGTTGCATGTAAAGTGCCGCGCGGTCTTCAATTTCCACTCCTTCTCTGACTACGGATGACAGATCCTCTCCCTCTATGGTACCGGGTATTGGTAAACCTACCAAACCAAATAGTGTAGGGAATATATCCGGCGTATTATTGGGCATATCTATCACCTTCCCGCTATCTCCATGTACAGCGGGAAAACGCAATAAAAACGGCACCCGTGCAGATTCACCAAAAGGGACCTGCTTTGCTTTAGGTCTTACACCGTGGGAGCCTAGCATTTCACCGTGATCTGAGGTAAAGACAAGTAGCGTATTTTCCGCAAGTCCCATTTCATCGATTGTTGCAAGCAAATCCCCGATACGCTTATCAAGTGCCTCACAGTGCCCGTAGTACCCCTTATCCTCCAGCAGGGCCTCACTTTTTATAGCATCCGGCACATTTGCGGGCAACGTAATTCTATCAACAGGATATTTTGATTTGAATTCTTCGGGGGCGGTGTGATGGGGAAAATGCGGTGTACCGTAGGAGAGAAATAACGCAAATGGCTTGTCCTTATCGGCGTGTTCTCGGATGTACTGCTGGGCATCTTTTGTCTGAGCAAAAACGTCATATCCTTCCCAATACAATTTCTCCTCTGAATCGCCTGAATAATAATGTGAATTATTGTAGTTGTGGTCGCATTCAGCCACCTTCCAATACTCAAATCCGCGGCGACGGGCAGCAGGAATAAATGAATGTCGTCCATGTCCGTCCAGATGCCATTTACCGATATAGGCTGTTTGATATCCTCCTGATAAAAGCGCATCACCTATACATAACTCCGTCGGAGGAAGATGGAGGTCATTTAAAAACATCCCCGTTGAGGTAGGGTACCGGCCTGTCATCAGCGAAGCTCTATAAGGGGTACAAACTGGAATCACGGATACCGCATTGCGGAAATTAAAACTTTCTTTAGCCAGAAGATCCAGGTTCGGAGTCCGTACATTTGGGTCTCCGGCATATCCCGTTGCCGATGCCCGCCATTGATCCGCTAGAATATAAATAATATTAGGCTTTTTTTCTTCTACTTCGGGGGCACAGCTAAGTGACAAGAGGGCCAATGCACAAATTAAAACTTTAAAATAAGCCTGAAATTTCATCTTTTCATCATTTAGTTACGAAACTAATCTGTGCCTTTCCTATTAAGCCAGATTGCAACAAGGGGGTGTCCTTATTGAATTTTATTTTGGCGTTGGTGCTAGTATACGGAATTTTATCCGGATTCCTTATATCCCCGACAATTCGGTTGTTCCAGGTATTTATTGCCTTCACGGTAATGGTGTTTGTCCCCTCCTTCAGATACGGGGTAATTACGTTAGTATAAGGCGGTAACCACACAATTCCACAATCATTCCCATTGATAGACACCTGCGCCATTTCCTGAACATCCTCAAAGGATACGAAGGCCTCTGTGTCTGGAGATAAAACTTCCTTATTTACTACAAATTCACGGGAATAAGTCGCAGTACCGGAAAAAAACTTAGCACCTTCATCTTCCAAATCCGACCAACTGACAAGTTTGTCCAATTTAAGTGCCTTGGGTCCACCCATATCAGGGTCGAAGGAAATCTCCCAGTCAGTTGACATATCAATGGGTTGATAGCTTTCTTCCAACGTGGGTTTTTCGTTAAAACCGAATTGCAAGTCGTAATGTAAGCCTTCATCATTTTTACCGGAAGCGTCTTTTCGGAACACCACAAATCTTGATGCAAGGGGATCCATGATCATTTCGATCTGTAGCCCGTTTTTTACTTTGGTATAGGTTACCTCCCGTTGAATCAACCCTGTCTCAGCATCCCACAATTCTGGTTTTAGGTTTGTATCGACTCTGAAAATACCGGTTATAGTCTCTTGCTTTTGGCTGCTGTTTGATAGGAAATAAATGGATTCATGTGCAGTCTGCCGATGAACAAAGTCAATATGCAGGTCGTGATTGTCTACACCCTTCACCTCAAAATCGGGATAAATAGCACGTTCTTCCAATACCTCATGAACTAATTTTCCCCAATAAATGGTACCCTTTCCGTATGTATTGGAAAAAACCATTTTGCCGTCACAATCCCCCCAAATTTTATCCGCAATTTCTTTTGCTTCTCTGTCGGCATCCGGATAGTTTTTCAAGGATGTTGTTCTTTCAGGTTTTCTTCCAATGACCACCGCTCCATCATAAATCAATTTTTCAAGGCGTTTTAATACGTCAAGAGAGATGTCCTCCCTATCAGGAAGCACCATTAGTTTGTACGCTTGCCCGTATGGCAATACCAAGTTACCGTTTTCTGTTTCCAAGGTGGTGGTGATCACATCTTCATTGATATAATCGTACTGATAACCGTGCAAATTGCCGGGATTGATGGGCTTGGGTCTTCCGCAATGTGGGCACTTGCTTTCATCATAAAAATAAGTGGGAAATATACCCGGCATGTCCGGCGTATAATTGGGATCCATCCTTCTGGGCGGGACAAGGTTGGGAGCCTCATCTCCATAATACAGGAGCACATCTGCCACAAAATTTCCCTGCCGCAACATATAGGAGCTTCTAGCGATATAATCCATGAAAGGCCGTGCCATTTCCCACCAGGTGACATTGACATTGATATGCTCACCCGCGTGATACACAAATCCTGGCTTGCCTGCTATGGCTGGATTATGGGAAAAGGTGTGGAAGACAATTTGATTGAGGCCTTCGCAAAAGGCAATATCAATGAGCTGCTTAAAATCCGTAGGGCCGTGCTGCCAGTGATTCCATCCGGTAAGCGACTCAGAAGCCACAATTTTTTTCCCATAAATGTGGGCGGCACTGGAAGCTTCTTTGGTGACCCAGTGACGCTGCCTGTTCCAAAATTCCCCCATGGGGATATGTGAATTCCCAAGTGCTTTTAGCGGGTCAACCCGTACATTTCCGCCATGTCCTGCCTCAATGATCATCTCTATGCCCTTCTTTTCGGCGATTTCTACGGATTGTGCAAAATGATTTTCAATCATCATGTTGCTGATCAACTTGGAATAATCATTCAGAAACCGCTTCGTCAACTGTTCATCTTTACTGGTATGGGATTGGATTAATGGCAGGTAGGGCACCGGATCGTATTCATAGGCCGATTTGAATTTTTCAAGAAAAAGAGGACTCCAGTCATTTGCCTCCCACACTTCATAGCTGTCGTGCATAAAAAATTTGAATTGTTGGTCTGGAGAACTAATGGATGCCAACCGATTAAATATACTGTCAAAATACGTTGTGGTGGCTTCTTTACTCAAATGATCAATAATCAACCCGCTGGAATTAGGACTGGGAACAACGAGCGGCTGACCTGTATTACTCATGAAAAAGGAAAATACCTCCCATTTTCCCGGAGGTACACTCCAGTTAATAAAGGTTTCATCCACTGTAAATTCATCAAGTGAAACAGGTGAGCTTTGCCGATAGTCTATCACCTTATCTTCCGCATAAGGAATGGCGATGGATGCGATCAATGAATAGGGAGTTTCCAGGCCCTTTTTGCTTGGGGGTTTTTGAATGGAAATCTTTTGCAGAGATGGCCCTTCCACAAATTGGCTGGAGCTTAATAGCTCCTTCGCCGCATGTTCTTCTTCCACCCATTCCCCCCCTGCATTCCAGCTGCTGGCAGCGACCCAACCCAAATCAAGATCCAACCTTTTGCTTGTAGAAAGTGCCAGCGAAAAATACGAAAACGATTGATCTCCTAAAAGAGAGGGACCTGATGGAATCAGCTTTTCACGATCCATAAGTGCCCCCAAATCCCAAATCAATGCTCCCCGCATGCCTTTGCTTTTCATTTGCTCCAGTTCATAGACTAATTTAGTGGTATCCACATACCCATTCAACCAGGTCCACAAGGCAAGGGGGCGGTATTCTGTAGCGGGGTTGAGGAATTCTTCTTCTGAAAGAGAGGTTACCGATTGCACTTCAGAAGGCGTACAACCTGTGAATGGAAAAAAGAAAAGCAACGCCAAAAGAAATAGCGGAACTACTCCCACATTCAGGAATTTGAAATCAAATCTGTACACCATTGAAATTTTGCGAATCAATCTATTAAAATAAGTTTATTTCAGAAAGGTAAATGTAGGTTTAATCCCCTACTTATCCTTCCACCATTTTAACCAAAAAGTATAGTATTTTAACTTCTTTGAACCGATTTAGCCAACCAATGGGCGAACTTCAAAATAAGCCGCTTAAGCGTCGAAACTCGATTGTTTCGATTATTTGATGGTTGAAATGTAACTAAAGGGGTGATAAATGTTAATTTTGAAAAAGGTATCTCGCCCTTTCAGGGCTGGAATTGGATGATCTTTTTGGATCATACGATGGGCTGCACCCACGATGGGCTGCACCCACGATGGGCTGCACCCATCGCTTTGGTATGTCGCCCTTTCAGGGCTAGGTCGGATTTTAGAAAACCCCAGCCCTGTAAGGGCGTGATAGAACGACTAAGGGTGTCAGATTTAGCGGGGAAGGTATCTCGCCCTTTCAGGGCTTGCATTGGTTGGTCTTTTTGGATCATACGATGGGCTGCACCCACGATGGGCTGCACCCATAGCTTTGGTATGTCGCCCTTTCAGGGGTAGGCCCGATTTTTAGAAAATCCCAGCCCTGTGAGGGCGTGATAGAACGACTATGAGTGTCAGATTTAGCGTGGAAGGTATCTCGCCCTTTTAGGGCTTGCATTGGTTGGTATTTTTGGATCATACGATGGGCTGCACCCACGATGGGCTGCACTCATCGCTTTGGTATGTCGCCCTTTCAGGGGTAGGCCCGATTTTTAGAAAATCCCAGCCCTGAAAGGGCGAAATATCCTAGCACAGGGTAACTCCCTGTGTAAAAACAAATGACATATTAATCCCAGCCCTGTAAGGGCGTGATAGAACGACTAAGGGTAACGCAATGAGTAGGAATTTAAAGACGTATACCTAACATCCCTGAAAGGGTAGAAAATACCTACTTAGGTCACCCTAATCCCAAACGTATTTTTCATCGTATTCTATCTTATATTTTTTAAGAAAGGCACGGTGCTCTTCCTGAAATGTCCTCTTGGCATGGTGTGCGTGTTGATTGGATATATATTGAATTACCGTATCTACTTCGGAAGGATTCACTGAAAAAGCTCCGTAACCGTCTTGCCAATAAAAGTTTTCCAATCCGTCTTTTTGTGTTTTTATCCATTTTGAGGAATGTGTTTTTAAGTCCTCCAACAATTTGACCAGAGCAATTTTTTTGGACAACAAACAGAGTATGTGAACATGATCGGTATAGCCGCCAATTTTGATGACAGGGCATTCGAGTTTATTGCAAATACCACCTAGATACGGATGCAAGAAACTTTCTACTCCCTGATGAATCAATGGCACACGATTTTTTGTGCTAAATACCAAGTGAATGTAATTTTTTACGAGCGACTGTCCCATATAGCGTATTTTTTGAAAAGGTCTATTCAATTGTCTAGCGGTTGACCCGGACATGTGGCAGAGCGCATCGCCGATTTATGTTCAACCTTAATGAGTCAATGTTTCTACCACCCGATTAGTTTGAAAACCACCTATTTATCCCATCTCATTTGCAATTAAAATTACCAACTTTTCTCCAATTATCCACCACAATTCTCTATTTAAATGAATATGAGTCAAATGATCTTTACTCTAAGATTTATGAAAAAGAAAAGGTCTTTCGCCCTTTCAGGGCTTGCATTGGTTGGTCTTTTTGGATCAAACGATGGGCTGCACCCATCGCTTTGGTATATCGCCCTTTCTGGGCTTGGTCGGATTTTAGAAAATCCCAGCCCTGAAAGGGCGAAACACCGTAGCACAGGGTAACGCCCTGTGCAGGAATATAGACATATAAAACCCTAGCCTTGTGAGGGCGTGATAAAACGACTAAGGGTGTCAGATTTAGCGTGGAAGGTATGTTGCCCTTTCAGGGCTGGAATTGGCTGGTCTTTTGGATCATACGATGGGCTGCACCCATCGCTTTGGTATGACGCCCTTTCAGGGCTAGGCCCGATTTTTAGAAAATCCCAGCCCTGAAAGGGCGAAACACCGTAGCACAGGGTAACGCCCTGTGTTAGACATATAAAACCCTAGCCCTGTGAGGGCGTGATAAAACGACTAAGGGTGTCAGATATAGCGTGGAAGGTATGTTGCCCTTTCAGGGCTGGAATTGGCTGGTCTTTTGGATCATACGATGGGCTGCACCCATCGCTTTGGTATGACGCCCTTTCAGGGCTTGGTCGGTTTTGAGAAAATCCCAGCCCTGAAAGGGAGGAATACTTTTTAATAGCCCAATAGCTCGTTGGATTTTTGGAAGGATCTCAGGACAATTCCTTCAATTTTTATCCCATTCAGATCAATCCTCCAGAGATTGTCAGAATCATTCATGCGAATAAATCTAAATTCAAATGAAAAATTCAGAAGACGTTGCCTTTCTTATTATTTTTCATCGGTCCAAGTCACTACACCTACCCTGCTGTCGGCGGTACCCTAATACAAAAACCAGGTATCCTTTTTAAATACCAATCCTTCGATAAAAGTGGTGCCGATCACATGGATTTAATATCCGCAGGAATCAAAAACGAGATCTCCCTGCTGGGAATTCCGTCAATGATATACAGTGGATTGTTGTTTCCAATGGTTCCGTTTCCCCTAATTCTGATTTCAATCTCGTCACCTGGTGCACCTGTACTCTGGGTCACCTGAACAACAGCGACTTGCCCTTGCAAGGCTTGGGTGATTATCGGAACTCTTCTGGATTCCAATGCGGTGATGTCCACGGGGGAAATGGCACCGGAAATCGTGGCTCCTTTTTGGGACCTGTACCCCATGACGACCATTTCTTCCAATTCCGAAACATTCTCAGAAAGCGTGATATTGAATACTTCCTGGTTGGCTGCATTCACTTCCAGGCTTGTATATCCGATATACGAAAACACCAAAATCAGATTTGGAGTATCTACCAATAGCGAAAAGTTGCCGTCAATATCTGTTACTGTTCCATTGGTGGTGCCTTTTACAAGGACAGAAACACCCGGGATGGGGAGATTGTCCGTTTCACTTATCACTTTTCCTTTTAGCGTGACACTTTGGGTCAGTCGGTCCTGTTCTTGTAAAGGAAGCGGTTCTGCCTTGATTGGAACCTGACTTAACATCAAGACAAACGAAGCCAACAAGACGGAGTTTTTGAATTTTCTTGTTCTTGAAAGTATCATATCATTTCATAGTTTGGGTAAATTGTTTTGGTTTAAATTGGTTTAGTAAAAATTTTTACCAGATCTAAAAATAAAAACCGCTTCGGAAGCATGCCGTTTAATTGGTTTTAAGTAAAAGGTTTTA
>JBBQXZ010000123.1:0-12915 GCA_038209145.1 Cytophagales bacterium
CAGCAGGATAAGCAATGTTTTGGAAAAGACTTGAGGAACGAACCCCTCAGCCACCGTTTTACCTTAAGCTATCTATTGGAAGCCTATCAGTTATCCGGCAAAAAAGAGCAGTTTTTCAACAACTTCTTTGACAAACTTGCCGGAAGTGACCAGCTTAGAAAAGATTTGTTGGCAGGCAAGAATGAGGCAGAAATCCGGACTACTTGGCAGACCGATTTGGAAGCCTACAAAACTATGCGAGTACCCTATTTGTTGTACCCCTAAAAATGAAGAAAGACCTGCGCATCATATATATGGGTACTCCGGAGTTTGCCGTACCTGCCCTTGAGCTGTTGGTAGGGCAGGGATTGAATGTCGTGGCCGTCATTACCGCCCCTGACAAACCCCAGGGTAGAGGAAAAAAACTGGGAAGTTCGCCCGTCAAACTCAGCGGAGAACAGTTGGGCATCCCGGTGTTGCAGCCCACCAACCTAAAATCTCCGGAGTTTTTGGAAACACTCCGCAGCTACCGTGCTGATGTACAGGTAGTAGTTGCTTTCCGAATGCTTCCGGAAGCGGTCTGGAGCATGCCTCCAAAAGGAACTTTTAATTTACACGCCTCCCTGCTCCCCGATTATCGTGGCGCAGCTCCCATCAATTGGGCTATCATCAACGGGGAAAAAGAAACGGGGGTGACCACCTTCTTCCTAAAACACGAAATTGACACGGGTAGCATCCTCTTTCAAGAAAAGGAGCCCATCCACGCAGAGGACAATGTGGGTACCTTATATGCCCGTTTGATGAAAAAAGGATCCCTCCTGGTGCTTAAGACTATTGAGGCTATCGCAACAGATTCCATTGTATCCCAACAACAGGATGAATCCAAATTCACCCACCATGCTCCAAAAATTTTCAAAGAAACCTGTCAGATAGACTGGAGTAAATCCGCCGGGGAAATCCATAACTTGGTAAGGGGGCTGTCACCCTATCCGGCAGCCTGGACGACCCTTGACGGGAAAATCTGTAAAATTTATTCCACTGCCGTTTTAGACCAATCGACCAATGAGGAAGCGGGAACTTATCTCACGGACAACAAATCCTTTCTCCATTTCCAAACAGGTACGGACCTGCTTGCCATCTTGTCACTCCAACTGGAGGGGAAAAAAAGGATGGATATCGGGGAATTCCTTCGGGGCAACTCCCTGAAGTAACCAATATGATTTGATTAGTCGGTAAAAATACGCATCAATTAAACCTTCATACCATTTCACTGTCTAAGGAATTGATGGTCCCAATAAGCGATTTAAAACTAATTGAACTTATCCAGGATCCCCAAACAAAAGACCGGGGATTTCAATTGCTCATGGATTACTATCAGCAGCGGGTGTATGGCATTATTCGAAAAATGTTAATTGTCCACGAAGATTCCGATGACGTCCTCCAAAATACCTTCATCAAGGCGTTCCGCAATATTCACAAATTCAACAGAAAATCCACTCTCTTCACCTGGCTTTACCGTATTGCCGTAAATGAGAGTTTGAATTTCTTGGAGTCGAAAAAAAAACGGTTTTTCTTCCCCATTGAAGATCATCACGAGATCATGGAAAACTACCTAGACAAATCGCCACTCATTAACGGAGATGAAATTCAGAAGTTCCTGCAAAAGGCGATATTAAAGTTGCCCGAAAAACAACGGCTCATCTTTAACCTGCGCTACTATGAGGACCTCAATTACGAAGAAATCAGTCAGATAACCGACACTTCGGTGGGGGCACTAAAGGCCAGTTATCACCATGCAGTCAAAAAAATTGAAGAACAAATCAAATCGTTTTAAACCTTTGGTACTAAACCTTGTCTAAGATGAAGCAAATGAAAAATATCCTTAAAGATAATATATTCAATGTCCCCGAAGGTTATTACGATACCCTTGCGCAACGGACGAGGCAGCGAAAACGCAAAAGGAAAGCTAGGCAATTATGGCTTGGCGGCATTGCTGCAGCCGCGGTTTTGGCCGTAGGCATGTTTTTTGCGATTTCTCAAGAAACCAGCTTTGAGGAGATCAATTACCAATCCAACGTGGATCGGGACATCGAGCTTTATATTTCCGCCGGTTATTGGGACGAGATGGACATACTGGGAATGGCGGATAATCCAAATGAGTTATTGGATGAAATCATCGCCTCAGAATGGGATTTTGAGTTCGGAGATGAGCAGAAAACATTGATAGAAACAGAAATCTTTTACTAATGATAAAAAGAAAATCAGTACTTACCATTCTCCTGCTTTTGTTCGTATTAGCGGGATATGCCCAAAGAGGCAGAGGTAATCAGGTAGACCAGGAAAAACTGGAATCCGCACGGGTGGCTTTTATCACAAATAGATTGGGCCTTAGCACCGATCAGGCGGAAAAATTCTGGCCAATCTATAACCAACACAACGAATCAAGAAGGGCCTTTATGGATAAGTTGCACGGAATTAGCAAAGAAGCTGGCGACAACCCCACGGAAGGTAAAGCCAAAGAATTGATCGAAAAACGGTTTCAGATTCAAGAAGAAATGATGAAAGGGGAAAAGGCCTTTATGCGGGAAATCACCAAAGCAATCACCTCCGTACAGGCATTTAAATTATCTGAGGCAAACAGGGACTTTACCCGGCAAATTTATCAAATGCAACGCCGGGGGCGTAATGAAAACTAAACCAACGAAAAACCGGACTTGTTCCGGTTTTTTTTATGTGGCTCTCCTAATTTTTTTTAACTAAAAATATCCCCTGTATCGGTCATTTTTCCTTACTTTGTCATATGCAACAGCCGATTTCGTTACAACATCTCAACGAACTTATCAAATCCACACTTGACAGACACCTCCAGCCGGCCTACTGGGTCATGGCGGAAATCGGGGAGTTTAGGGATTCGGTAAGGGGGCATGTGTATCTGGATCTGATAGAGAAACAATCCAGTCAAATTACAGCTAAAATCAGGGGGAATATCTGGTCCTATACCTACCAGGGAATCAGCAAGAGATTCGAATCCACAACGGGTGAGTCACTTCGGAGTGGAATGAAAATACTTGCTCTGGTAAATGTCCAGTTTCATGAGGTGTATGGCATGAGCCTGATAGTAAAAGACATTGACCCAAACTATACCCTTGGTGAACGGGCAAAGCGAAGGCAGGAGGTCATTGACCAACTAACCCGGGAGGGGCTTATACAACTCAACAGGCAATTTGAACTGCCTTCGGTTCCCCAACGGGTAGCAGTCATAAGTTCGGTTACGGCGGCAGGCTACGGGGATTTTGTTAATCACCTGGCTCATAATTCCGACAACTATAGCATCTATGTGTCCTTGTATCAGGCAACCATGCAGGGCAGGGAGACCCCTAGTTCCGTTATATCGGCCATAGAACAAATCGAGTCAGACCAGCAGATTAAGCGCTTTGACTTGGTGGTAATCATCCGAGGGGGAGGAGCCCAGACAGACATGGATGCGTTTGATGATTATGAACTTGCAAAAGCCATCGCCAACGCCACCCTACCTGTCATCACGGGTATTGGGCACGAGAGGGATGAATGCATCGCTGACCTTGTTGCCCATACTTCCCTCAAAACACCAACTGCCGTGGCGACTTTTCTGCTATCCGGGTTCCGGGATTTCGAAGACAGACTGAATGAACAACTCAGGTTACTGGAAAGGCGGTACAGACTTTATTTGCAACAAGAAACCCGAACCCTACATGACAGAGAACATTTGCTTAGAAATATGGCTGGCAATACGCTTTCAACGCACCGGGAAAGGTTAGAAAAAAAGTACCAGCAGGTGCGCTCCCAAACTAAACACCGGATTAGTATCCATCATTTAAAGTTGGAAAACCATGAAAATCAGGTAAGAAAATTAGTGAATATGATATTGAAAGCCACCTTGGTGCGCATCGACCACCTTCAGCAAGACTTGACCCGGCTAGATCCCAACCAACTACTCCAGAAAGGATATACCCGAACCGAACTGCTGGGAAAACCCATCCAGCTTCAGGTTCCCAAGATCGGAGATGAAATCGTAACCTATACCCTTGACAAAAAATTAACATCCAAACTTATTAAAATCAACACCCATGACGCCTCCTGATTCATTTAGCTACGACAAAGCAATCATCCGCATAGAAGCCATCGTCAGTCAATTGGAAGAGAATGAAAAAAGCATCGATGAACTTGCCGCCCTTGTCAAAGAAGCGAGCATACTGGTAAAAGCATGTAAGAAAAAATTGCGGACAACGGAAGAAGATATTGCCAAAGCTTTCGATGCGGAGGACTAGCTACCCCTTCATTCCATTGCCTGTTAGATAAAGTGTCACATCAACCCCATTTTTACAATGCCCAGTGCCCCATCCCCAGCCGAAGTCAAAAAGCGGATTGACGAGTTGACTCTACAGATCAATCATTATAACCACCTGTATTATCAGGAAGACACATCAGAGATCAGTGATTTTGAGTTTGACAACCTCTTGGATGAACTCACCCAACTTGAAAAAAGCTATCCTGAATTTGCGGACGAGTATAGCCCAACGCAACGAGTGGGTGGTACAATCACCAAAAATTTTGAAACTTCACCCCATTCGGTGAGGATGCTTTCCCTGGGGAATACGTACTCGGAGGAGGAGCTGACTGCCTTCGATGAGCGGGTTCAGCGGGGATTGGGACATTCGGACTATTCCTATTTTTGCGAACTCAAATTCGATGGGGTAGCCATTAGTTTGGTGTATGAGAAAGGCAGGCTGGTACGGGCAGTCACCCGTGGTGATGGGTTCCGGGGAGACGTAGTGACAGAAAATGTCAAGACGATCCGCAATATTCCCCTGCGGCTTCAAGGAGACAACATTCCTGAATTGTTGGAGGTTAGAGGGGAAATATTTTTACCCCGAAGGGAATTTGAAAAAATCAATTCCGATCGGGAAGCAAACGGTGAAGACTTATTGGCCAATCCCAGAAATGCCGCTTCGGGAACGCTCAAGATGCAGGACTCGGGCGTGGTGGCCAAACGGAGGTTGAATTGTTATCTCTATCAACTTTTAGGAGATGATTTGGGCATAGACCAACATGGTGAAGCCATTGCCTTACTGGAACAATGGGGGTTTAACGTATCACCAACATATCAAAAGTGTCAAACTGTCCGGGATGTCCTCCGATTCATTGAACAATGGCGGGACAAACGCCACCAACTACCTGTTGAAACCGATGGCGTAGTGGTAAAAATCAACGATTACGGGCAGCGCGCAGAGCTGGGATTTACAGCCAAAATACCACGCTGGGCGATTGCATTCAAATATCAGTCAGAAAAAGCTACCTCTGAATTGTTGTCTATCACCTATCAGGTAGGCCGTACCGGTGCCATCACGCCGGTAGCCAACCTGTCCCCTGTATTATTGGCCGGAACGACTGTAAAGCGGGCCTCTCTCCACAATGCCAATGAGATAGAACGGCTGGATCTTCACGAAGGGGATACCGTATGGGTAGAAAAAGGAGGTGAAATCATACCCAAAATCACCGCTGTGTCTTTAGATTCCAGAAAGCCGACCGCCAAACCTATCCGGTACATCACCCATTGTCCGGAATGCGGAAATGAGCTGGTCCGAAAGGAAGGAGAAGCCAAGCATTTTTGTCCCAATGCCGTTTCCTGCCCACCTCAGGTATTGGGGAGAATTGAGCATTTTGTGTCAAAAAGGGCAATGGATATCGATTCGTTGGGTACGGAACGGATCCGTGCGTTAATCAATCAAGGGTATGTCCAAACTCCAGCTGATATCTATGATCTCCCCGGAATCCATGAAAAGTTGCTTGGACTGGAAGTTTCGGAGGATCAATATACCAAAAGTAGCGAAGGCTATCTTTTCGTTTCCCTGAAAAAAGCGCTTTTTGCCCTTACCGACGGTATTTCGTTGACGGCCATCGATCAGTTTCTAACCCAGGTAGACCAAGAAGAGCAGCCTATAAAATTGGAGGCATTTCTGGATTTTATCCGGGAAACGGGCAAAAAGGTGAATGAAAATACAGCTACCATCCATCGGCTGTCAGATCAGCTTGGCAAGGAGGCCTTTGACAAGATAGAAGATTTTATTCCGGTATCCGCGGTGCTAAAATCACTGGGAACTCTCCAAGCGCACATCTTCGGTCAGTTTACTTCCCTCTCCAAAGTAAAAAACACCATTCACGACATGCTCCTACCTTTTCAATCGGAATTGTCACAGGGATATTTGGAGAAAGTCCGAAAGCTCAAAGGCAACACCTTTCAGGAAGGAGTCATCTCCAACATGGTGGATGGGATCAAGGCCAGTAAAGGACAGCCATATGAAAAGGTGCTTTTTGCACTGGGCATACGAAATGTCGGGGAAAATACCGCCGTTCTTTTGGTGGAACATTTTGAAAGTTTTGATAAATTGAGCATGGCGAGTCGTGAAGAATTACTCGAAATCAACGGAATAGGAGAAACGTTAGTTGATAGTCTGCGGGATTTTTTAAGCACGCCGGAAAACATGGAAATCATCAAAAGATTAAAAAGCCATGGCCTTTTATTTGAATCGGGTAAAGAAGGAATTATATTGGAAAGTGAAAGGCTAAAAGGCAAAAAAATCCTGGCATCAGGAAAGCTCAACCACTTCAAAAGAGATGAAATCATCGATTTTGTCAAGTCCCACGGGGGTACATATGTCAATTCAGTTTCCAAAAACATAGATTTTATAATAGAGGGAGAAGATATGGGACCAAGTAAAAAAGAAAAAGCAGCAAAACTGGGAATTCCACTCATCTCTGAGGACGAATTCCTAAAAAGTATAACCCCATAAGTAGGTCCAAGTGATTTGGCAGTGTATACCGTGTAAATATTCTATAGGCAAACACCTTATAATCAAAATATTAAGTCAATATTACTTCCATTTGTCTTCTTAATAACAAGATTTTGTTTCAATTATATTAATTTTACTTTTACTATATTGTTCCCATGAGATGGATAAAGGAATACTTCATTAAAAACGCACTGGAAAAAAAGAACCCCAATGCTTCCTTAAAAGAAACACTGGTAGTAGACGATGTAGTCAACATTTGCATCATTGCCCAAAACTATCAGGAGTTGGAAGAGGTAACATCGTTCGTCACCAGGGCTTTCAATCGAAGTGTTCAAATATCGGGAATATTCTATGATGAAAAATCCACAGATGTACGTGCCTTTTGTCATAAGGATTTTTCACTTTTTGGCAAGCCAGAACAAAAAATAAAAAATTATCTATCTCTTCAGCCAGATTTGATTATTTTTACTTCCGAAAAGGTCAATTACTTTACGCAGTATTTACTTTATTTAAAGCCAAATCCATATGCGATCGGCTTCTATACCGAACCATTAAAGCCCTATCTGGACCTCATGCTTAATAAAGAGGGGAAAGACATTTTAACGGCAACAGAACAACTCTTCAACTATTTAAAGCAGATTAATTAAATTCATGAAAAAGCTTATTGGAACTGGTGTAGCACTCGTAACCCCCTTCCACACGGACTTATCCATCGATTATCCATCCTTGCAGCGGATTATTGAACACGTCATCCAGGGAGGCGTGGACTACCTGGTGGTAATGGGTACTACAGCGGAGTCTGCTACGCTTTCTTCTCAGGAAAAGAAGGATGTCCTGGCTTTTTCGAAGAAAGTTCTTAGAGAAAGACTTCCACTGGTTTATGGCCTTGGTGGTAATGCAACTCAGGCCGTTCTTAATGAACTGGAAGAAACGGATTTTTCCAGTGTAGAGGCCTTGTTATCCGTAAGTCCCTATTACAATAAACCCAGTCAGTTGGGAATCATCAGGCATTACGAAGCAATCGCCGATGCCTCCCCAGTACCTGTGCTCTTATATAATGTTCCCGGAAGGACCATGTCCAACATGACCGCGGAAACCACCCTGCACCTAGCCGGACATCCAAACATCATTGGCATGAAAGAAGCAAGTGGCAATCTAGAGCAATGCATGCAAATTGCCCACAAGAAGTCGGATGATTTTTTGTTGATTTCAGGAGATGATATGATCACTACAGCACTTAAAGCTATAGGAGCCGAAGGAATTATTTCCGTTTTGGCGAATGCTTATCCGGCTATTATTTCTGCTATCATACATGGTGATTCTGAATCCTCCAAAAAAGCAACCTTTAAGCTGTTGGAAATTAATCCCCTAATGTATGAAGAAAGTAATCCAGTTGGTGTAAAATGCCTGATGAATCACCTTGGGTTGTGCAACGATGTCGTAAGACTGCCGCTGGCATCAGCTAGCATAAACCTGTCTGAGAGAATCATATCTGCCGCAAACCACTTGGAGCAAGAACAGGTATGGGACACCCAGGTAAGGTAGTACTTTTTTCTCCAGTCGTGTTGTGAATTATACACCAAAAAAAAATAAAAAAAGCCATGAAACAAAATTTCATAGCTTTAGTCAATTAACAATAAACCCAAAATAACCTGCTGTAGGAGAAGGAGTCGAACCTCCACGGGGCAGTTAGGCAAAAACACGAGCTCGATGTTTGCTTTATCCTTTATTCCCCACCCCCGAGACCGGAGGGCATGTCTGCCAGTTTCATCATCCTACAGTATAAAAGACCAATTGTCTTTGTTTTATGTTTCAAAGGTAATGCAACAAATACTTTTTTACAAATAATAAAACAAATATATTTAAAATTTACATTATTTTTAATTTATAGTAGCTTTAAATACCAATTATATAAACAGATAGATTTTTCAAACCTACTTTTTGTTAAAATACAAATACGGTCTGAAAGAGAAAATCCACGGAAACTTCCTGATTTCTCTTATCGAAGTGAGCTAAATAGATGCGTCAAAGCGGAAAGAATTGAAAGGAACTTATCCAAACAGAAATTCCTTTTGTTTAATGGCTACATCTACTTTGCCAAATAGTCACCTCCATGCTTATTTTTAAATCACTTTCATCAAAAAATTACCGGCTTTTTTTTGCGGGACAGGCATTTTCCAATCTTGGCAGCATGATGCAGCAGGTAGCTATAGGTTGGTTGGTTTACCGCATTACGGGATCCGCTTTGCTACTAGGAGTGGTTTCATTTTCCAGGGAAATTGCCGTTTTTATTTTTTCCACTGTTGCCGGGGTGCTTGCAGACCGGTACAACAAACATAAGCTTCTGATGGTATGCCAGTCTTTAATCGCTATTCTTGCGATTGTTCTTGCAGTGCTTACCCTGACAGATACAATTACTATCACCCTGTTAATTGTCCTTCAACTACTTTTCGGGTTGGTTTCAGGCTTGGAAATGCCCTCACGGCATGCATTTGTCAACGACTTGGTTACTGATAAATCCTATCTCACCAATGCCATTGCATTAAACTCTTCATTATTAAACACTGCCCGGATCCTTGGTCCCGCACTTGCGGGGTTGCTGATTCCGCTTATCAGTGAAGAGTATATTTTCCTAATATATGCCTTTGCGAGCACCGTAGTTGTATTCATATTCTTGCGGATAAGGTATACTGCTCCCAAAAAGGCCCCCTCAGAAAGAAATTTTAAGGAGGAATTTTTAGATGGTGCCGAATATGCGCTAAAAACCAAACATATCCGTTTTCTATTGTTCTTTGTAGCGGCCATTACGCTTCTCGGCATATCCTATACCGTAATACTACCGATCGTGGCTTCCGAAGTATTACTCGGGGACTCGACGGTTTTTGGATATATGACAAGTGCAATAGGTGTCGGCAGCCTGATTGGCTCCGTATTGATAGGTACCAAAAGTCATGTATTGGGGCTGGATAAGTGGATCTTGGCTGGTTCCATCACCTTTGGATTGGGATTGCTGGTATTCTCTTTTTCCTCGATCCTTTTGCTTTCCCTGGGTGCGTTGGTTACTACGGGATTGGGTCGGGTGTTTATTTTCACCGGAACCAACACGCTTCTGCAAACCCTCGCTCCGGAAGAAAAAAGAGGTCGGGTTCTCAGCTTTTACATTATGCTCTTTATGGGTGCTCTGGCCTTTGGCAGCTTTGGGATCGGTCTGATTACAGATTGGATTGGTGCTCCTATAACTTTATTTGGGAGTGCCGCGGGCGTGTTGTTTTTATCTGTTTATTACGCAAAAAACCTACTCCTCTTGCGAAAAAGAACCTATCGGGCCATGAAACAGACGGGTATTATGTAGCTCATCATTCAATCCTATAATAAATATCACTATTTATTCGCTTTTTTTAACGCCTTCTACACGTTTTCAATTTTACACCATGTTTTTTTTATTATCTTTAACCCATTGCACAAGTTGACACCACAAACCCAAATAAACATGAAAACCCTTTCCCTGCTTCTTTTTAATACGGTCACATTTATCTTTACCTTAATTCTAAACTACATCTACGGCAGTGGGACAAGGGGAGAGCAAACAGTTGGAGAAATCAGTGACCTTTACCCTACCCTAATAACACCTGCAGGATACGCTTTTGCTATCTGGGGACTTATCTACCTGATGTTGTTGGGGTTTTTGATATATCAATGGATAGGTTTTTTCAAAGGCAACAACGAAGATTCCCTACTCCCATCAGGGCTGTGGTTTGCAGCTTCCAATGTTTTTAACGGATTTTGGATTACCATATGGACCAATATAGCTCTGGGATGGTCTGTGCTGGTAATCTGCGCACTTCTCTTTTCCCTAGTCCAACTCGTCATCCGGTTGAAACTGGAGATTTGGGATGCGCCTTTGAAAATCATTTTATTCGTCTGGTGGCCCATTTCGGTTTATATCGGTTGGGTCGTGTTGGCTACTACACTTAACCTTTCCATATGGTTTCAGCGTACTACCTGGTTAGAGAATTCCCTCTCTCCCGAAATCTGGTCCATACTAATCCTTGCGGTAGCTACGGGCATTTATGCCTACCTTACATTTAGCAGAAACCTTCGGGAATCGGCCTTAGTGGGTGTCTGGGGAACCTGTGCCATTGCTGTAAATCAGTGGGGAGAAAATAAAACCGTAGTGTATGCCGCTTTGGCTGCAGCAACGGTTTTATTTCTTATTGCGGGCTATCATTTTATAAAAACCAGGAATGCCTCAACTCCCGGCACACCACTGCAACTTTAAATAAGCAGTATTTTACCTGTTCTTCCCGGTTTTTCGTAGGCTGCTATTGCTTCTTTTACCTTATCCAGCGGAAAAGTATCCGCAATGTCTACTTTCAAATCTTGCGAGGTCAAGGTTCCCAAAACAGTCTGGAAAGCCTCCTGACGGGACTGCTTATCCAATCCTTCCAGGTAACTGCTAAGCCAGAAACCTTCAATGCTCAAATCCTTGAAAATCATCAGACCACTATTCAGGGGTATACTTTCCAAACTAAGCAACCCATACACCATCATTTTACCTTTCGGTTTTAGAGAAGCCAACGCTTTGGCACCCAAAATACCACCCACTGCATCAAATACCACCGATACACCTTTTCCGTTAGTGGCCTCCATCAGTGCGTGGGGAATTTTTTCGGTTTCAGTATTTACCACCAGGTCGGCACCCAAATCGGTCAGCTGGGCAATTTGTTCCTGTCTTCTCACGGTACAAGCTATTTTTATGCCTTTCGCCTTGGCCATTTGGATAACCAGCTTTGAGAATGCCGAAGCCCCTGCTGTAAGCAACAGCCATTCTCCTGATCCCAATCCGCTTCTCTGCAACATGCCATAGGCCGTCATGGGATTAATAAATGCCTGGCAGGCCACTCCATCCGGCATATCTTCCGGGGCAGGGATTAGCTGATTAGCAGGCAGACAAATGTAATCTTTCCAGGTACCGACAGCGGAAAAAATCACCCGGGTTCCTACAGGAATGCGGTCCTGGTCTCCCGCATCTTCCACCACACCCACTGCTTCAAAACCGGCACTACTGGGGAGTTGGGGGGCAATCCCATACATACCCATGATAAACATGATATCGGAAGGATTGATGTTCCTTGCGGTGATTCGGATTAACACTTCCCCGGATTTTGGAGCAGGAAGTTCTGCTTCTTCCACGCGCAATACTTCTTGGGGAAGACCCTTTTCATAAAATACAACTTGTTTCATAACTCGCTTTCGTCAATTAATGCCCGCTTCGGGTGATTCCCATGCGCTGCGGATAAGATTTTATCCTGAAATAGAAAGGGCAATATTTGTGAATGAGGCGTAACCTTAGGCTTTTAATATGCCCTCAATACTCTGTAACTCCTCATCGCTGAATTCCAGCACTTTAAGGCTGTTGACGTTGTCCAACAACTGTTCGGCTTTGCTTACCCCTACCAATACAGTAGTTATCCGGGGATCCTTCAACAACCAAGCAATCGCCATTTGAGCAAGATTCTGACCCCTTTTTTTAGCAATTTCATTCAGGTCTTTTACTTTCGACAATAATTCCGGCGTAATGTTGTCCGTTTTGAGGTATCTACCGTCTTTTACCGCACGGGAATCCTCGGGAAACCCGTTGAGGTACTTGCCAGTCAATACGCCTTGCTCCAAAGGCGAAAAAGGAATGGCTCCAATGCCTTTTTCCTCCAAGACGTCTAAAAGTCCGTTTTCCACCCAGCGATCCAGCATGCTGTAGCGGGGTTGATGGATTAAGCAAGGCGTTCCCAAGTCTTTAAGGATGGTGGCTGCCCTGGACGTTTCTTCCGCACTATATTGCGAAACACCCACATACAGGGCCTTACCCTGGCGAACAATCAGATCCAGCGCCGCCATGGTTTCTTCCAGGGGAGTTTTGGGATCAGGTCTGTGGTGGTAGAAAATATCTACATAATCCAACCCCATGCGTTTTAAGCTTTGATCCAAACTCGCCACCAGGTATTTTTTGGATCCGAAATTGCCGTAAGGCCCGGGCCACATGTCCCAGCCAGCTTTGGTGGAAATGATGAGCTCATCCCGGTAGGGCAAAAAATCCTTTTGAAGAATC
>JBBQXZ010000124.1:0-12889 GCA_038209145.1 Cytophagales bacterium
AAATGAAGGTACTGACTGGCTTTGGTGCATGGGTTTTGTCCAAACAATAATTGACCAAGCGGCTTCTAAGATGGGGAAAAACTTCAAAACCCTTATGCCCCTTACCTTTAGTTGTGATACAGTGGGCACCACCGGACTTCAGAAAGGATTGCTGACAAGGTTTTCAGAAGTCCGAAATAATCCTGGGAAAGTAAAACCAGGTGATATTTTCTTAAGCCAACAAACCACTCACGATTGGACGCATACGGGGATCATTACCGCAATTGGGGACAGTATATTCGAAACAGTGGAAGGTAACACCAACGATGGGGGCTCTAGAAATGGATTTGCGGCAGTAAAAAGGATCAGGAACTTTAAAACTTCCAAATTGGATGTATTTTCAATAGAGCCTTTGGTATAAGTTCACTTTAATTTAAAACTTCCTCATATCCTATTTCTACTTATCCAAAAAGTCAGTTAACAGGTTTCAGAAGATCACTTAAATCTGGAAAAGTTATTTTGCCTCATAAAATCCCAAAAAGAGATGCCAAAGGAAATGATGTAGTTTTGCTACAAGTCGGGCTTAAAATGACTAATTTTAATTTCGGGACATCTGATGGGGATTTTGGAGCAAGAACTGAAAATTGTTTAAAGCAATTTCAATCAACAGTAAGTGAACTGGAAATCTCAGGAATTTTTGATCATGAAACTAAAAATTTTTACAGCAGGTACTTAATGGCTAGTATCATAATCAGTGAAGCGATTGTCCAGATATAGGATAGATCAACACTACCTATTCCACTAACCAATTAGCGATAATTAAAAGAGAAGTTTTTGAGTAAAGGACGTAGCATGGACTTATGGATAGACGCAGGCAAATACCTTTAATTTCTGAAATGCTATTTTAAAGTTGTCCTATTTTCCCGTGACCTTCACTGAATTTACTGCAATTTTTATTCTACAAAGATGGAAACAAAGGATGGTTCTTGGGGTAACATATCTTCTTGAAAAGGATATAATAACAAATTACACCTCCAAAGAAATGACACAAAATATTTAACAAATGAAAAATAACCAAACATTGATTGTGATCCTTGGAACATTATTTATTTCAGGATGTGCGGCTGTTCCCAGGCAGGTTGTAGATGCATTGGAAATGCAACAGCGCGAGCTAGAACGGGTAAAAGCAATTTGTTTTGTGAATATGAACAACCAGTTGGATGCGATAGAAAAATACCGACTGGCTATCCTTGATATTTATGAAGAACACCAAATTGCAAAGCACTGCAAAGCCTTAAATCAAGTAAGCATTGATGGAGTTTTCCAAATAGTAGAGATCGATCCAACGGGAGATATAGATTTGGATCATATAAACGTGGCAAAATTAGGAGACATCCAAAATTTTTTTAAGGCAGAAAGGGCAAAAGTAGTTATGGATATCAATTCCAGAAGAAAACAAATCCTTCTAGCCAATCAAAATTTTGAAAATATAGAAAACATTAACCTCGTGATGAATGATTATATGCAGTCTTTGACCAGACTCAAAAATTCCCAGGATAAACTGGCAGTAGCTATCAAAAATCAAATGACCAAACTTGTCCCCATTCCATTTTCTTTAGATAATATTCCTGATCCTCAAACCATTGAAGAAATTGTTACCCTCCTAACTGTTAGATAATTATGACTACTATTTTAAGTGAATTCCAGCAAAAAAGAAAAGCCGAAAATATAGTTGATCGGCTAGCTCTCCAAGAAGATCTCTCAAACCTACAAGAAAAATTAAATAATCTTTTCAATGATTCTCCCGTAGCAGTGGCTGAATCCATTTCAAGAAAAGAATTGGAAGAACTGATTGTGGAAATTAAGAGAGGTACGGCAGCCAACAACAAAATCGCTAGATTTTTGGAACTGGCGAGTCAAATTGGAATCGGATGAAATAAAGATTGCGTATTTTTATTATTCCGACAATTTAATAAAAAATCCACCTTTGATCTTACCTGGATGTTACCACCTCTCTTAACCCGACGCTAATCCGCCTGATTTATGCTTTTATTCACCCTTTTAAAAGGAAAACTATTCCAAAATCAAAAAAATAAACTAGTTAATCTTCGGAATAAAAGCTAAATAAAATCGAAAAGATAGATGAAATAAACCGTAATCAAACCAAATCAAACGCATAGGCATAATCCAGAATATCTTTGAGACCATGGATGCCAAGCTTTTTGTTGATGTTTTTCCTGTGTTGCTCTACGGTATGTCGGCTGATGTACAATTCGTCCGAGATTTCAGGATTGTTTCTTCCTGTCGCCAACAATTTCAAAATTTCTGACTCCCTTTCTGTGAGTTGCTCAAATTGAAAACGATGGTAATCACGGAATACCTCCTCAGAAATAACCCGTTGCAATTTTTTATTTAAACCGACGAATCTTGAAATCGGAATGGCCATGGTGAGGTATCCAAAACATACCGATTTGAACTTCTTAAAAATTACCAAGCAAATACAATAGGCATTGATCTTTGAATTGAAAACCTGTTGGTAGTTGGAGTAAATGGAACCCGATTGTTGGTTTTTAAAAAAATTCCTGACTTTGGGCAACTCATATTGCAGCGTGTCAGGATGATAAAATTTCTCATTGAAATCCAACTCCTTTATGGATGTTTTTCCTGAAGATAGTCCAATCCAATCTCTTCCCGGCTTATTCAAGTATCTAAGATTAAAATCCTCATCGGTATAATATAAAATTTCCCTACTCAATTCCACTACTTGTTCAAAATTCAATTGGTTGTTTTGCAGCAAATCCTCGTAGACCTTTAAATTTTCAAACTGTTGATTTAAAATGGAAGTTACCGTTTCCATAGCTGAAATAATTAAGAATAAACAATAATTTAAATGAAGTCTAAATTTATATTATTGCTGGAATACCAAAAGATATCCAGAGATTGAAAATAATAATATTGAAAATAGTTGGCCTAGAAATAGTTGAAACCTTTAAAATGCTGAAAAATTTTAAAGTTCTCATTATGCGTAACAATATTGGAAACTATCTAACCTGCAACAGGACCCTTTCCCATTTCCATGTTAGGAAATTTTAAGTGATAAATTTCAAAATAATGTCTGACAAATGCAATTTTTTTTATATAATTATTTATTTTCGACTAGTTAAACATTTAAACTAGATACTTCTTACTGCCTAAGTCTTTCTTTCTATGATATTTTCCTTAAACGAAAATGAAATTTTTATATCTCTGAAAATAGGGAGCGTTCCAGTCCCTTCTTAAGTAGTTTCAATTAATTTCCCATTACTGACTACTGCTTCCCTAATCTAGCGACATCTATTTCCTGTGAAATTTCTTCCATTTGCCAAACAGAATAATTGATAAACTGGAGAGCGTTTGAAATGATTGAAAAAAATAATGTAAATAAAACTTTACTTTTTAAAGTTTTATTTACATTTGTAAAGTAAACTTTACATTGACGCTATGGAATTAATGAAATTTGAACGAAACAGAAGAATAAAAAAATTAGCCGCCTGGACCTGGTCATGGGTAGCTACAATGGCAATCGCCACTTTTGGACCTGAGTTTATCTGGGATAATCATCCTTTTATGACCCAATTTGCGATTATCGTCAACTTCGCAAATGGCATCTTGATAATTCTTGCCAATCGAGACCTATTCAACCATTTCTATGAACTGGAGAAAAATATTCACCTCGAATCGCTAGCCATCACACTTGGTTTGGCTGTCGTAGTAGGATTGTCCTACTCCCTACTAGACTCCACTAATTTGATAAAGCAAAATGCTCAAATCATCATGCTAGTCATGTTTATTGGAGTTACTTATCTGACCTCAATTTTGATTAATACGCGTCGTTATAAATGAAAAATAAAATCAGAGACCTACGAACCGCCATAAATATGACGCAGGAGGATCTTGCTTCAATTATCGGTGTATCTCGACAGACCATCAATGCGATCGAAAAGGAGAAATTCGACCCGAGTTTGCCCACTGCTTTCAAGATGTCCAAGCTTTTTGAACTACCAATTGATCAGATCTTTCTGTTTGAAGGATAACTGAAATTCTCAGTGAATCCGCTTAAAACAAAAAAAGGCAACGAGAATTCGTTGCCTTTTTTTGTTTAGAGTAGGCTTCTTAAAACTTTACGCCAAAAGTCAAGTAGAAAGTCCGACCTTCCGCCGGCATAATTCCCGGACCGGGGTAGCCGCCGGCTCTACGCGTAAAATAAGCTGTATCCGTCAGATTATTCACGCCAGTTTTCAAGCTATATTTTTTCTTGAGCGTATACCCTGCTGAGAGATCCTGCACCGAATAAGCCGGAATCAAACCGGAAGTCGCTGCCGCATTTGGCTCAATGGAATTTGTAGCATCCGAAAAAGCCTCTCCGATATCACTCAACTGCCAAGTCATGGAGAAATCTTTGAAGCGGTAGGTAGCACCATATCGGTTGATTTTCCGGGAGGCATTTTCCACCCGATTTCCCGCCAGATTACTTACCACAATTTCACCATTGCTTACGCTCGTACGCTCAAAATCCTGATATACTGCATGCACATAAGCCAGCGAGGTGAAGAAATGGATATAACCAACCGATGAATTGCCGATGAAAGCCGTTATCGGATCAAATTCCACAAAGGCTTCCAAGCCTTGGCTGACCGAGGTGCCGAGATTTGTCCTAAATTGGAACCGGGTTCCATCAGCGGCAGTTTGCGTGATCGTTCCTATCCGGTCTGCGTAGTTCAGGTAGAAAAAGCTCGCATCAAAGTTCAAGAAAGAACCGATATTTCCCCGATATCCCAAATCAAAGTTATAGCCTCTTGCATCCTGAAGATTCGGATCTATCACGTCCGTAGTGGCAGGGGGAGTTAGATCCGAAATCAAAACGGGTCTATACGCCTGAGAAAAATTGGTGTAGAATTCCGTTGTTTTCGTAAGGTGATATTCTCCTCCAATACCTAACAAAGCAAAAGTTCGCGTTCGTTGCCCAGGTGTCAAAAGCTGTGGCACACCATTTACCGTATTCAAGATTCCTGTCATATTCGAAGAAATATTTTCTAGCCGAAGTCCGGCAGTAAGCAAAAGCTTATCCGTCACATTGAACATATTCTCCACAAAAGCCGCATGGTTGACATTGTCAAAATCCAAGTCAATTGGGTAGCTGGCCTCTATCAAATTAAAGTTCATGTCTGTGCCGGCATCTCCCACACCACGTTGATAGCGGTCTATATTTCCCTTAAAAAAGCGGTATCCGCTGACCAAATTGTGTTCTTTTCCAAAAAGTGAATAGGCAGTACTCAGTCTTAATTCGGTGCCAAAAGTATGGTATAGGTCACGGTCAACTTGCCTATTTCCCAAATCATCTTCTTGGGTGATCGCCTTTACAAAGCCTATGCTGTTTCGCTCTGCAATAGTTCCGAAAGCTTTGAAATTCAACTTTGTCTTGGAGCTGACAATGTAGTCAGCATTGAGAGAAGGAATAAACCACGGGGTACTGAACCAATTTCTATCGCGGGTACTCTGACTGGGGTCTTCTCTAAATTGCGCATCGGTCAATCCACCAGGCTGCTGGCTCTTTGTAGTCATATAGGTCATTTCCGTCCCGATTTTCAGGCGATTGCTCACTGCATAGTTTACCTCGAGATGGGCATGATCGGTATTGAAAAATCCATTTTCTCTCCAGCCATTTCCGCGCCTTTTTTGGTAATAAGCGGTATAGTTCCACTTCCCTTCCGTTCCCCCGATGTAATTGAATGTGCTGAAAAGTCCATTACTTCCCACCGTATTAATCGTCTCAGCAGTGAATCTTGTAGCAGGATCAGGTTTGCGCATGACGAAATTCAGTAATCCGCCAAACTGCGGTCCATACTGTAAAGAGGACGCACCACGGATGATTTCGATATTTTCTACCACTTCCATGGGAGGAGTGAAATAAGCCTCCGGATAACCCATCGGATCAGGCGTAACATCATAGCCATTCATGCGCACATTGAATTCCCAAGAGCGGTTCGGATTCAAACCCCTGGAAGCAACGCCTAGCTGAATGCCGGAACCGTCATTTTCCCAGATGCTAATGCCCGGTGTACGTCCAAAAATCTGTCTGCTATTATTCATGGCCAAATTTGCATCAATATCTGACAACCGAATTACTTCATTTTTTCGACCGGCATTAATTCGGAAATCCTCCACCTCGGGTAAGCGACCTTGGCCGTTCATTCCCCGGCTTGCCAAAAGTTCGAAAGATCCCATCCAAATTTCATCTTCAACTAAAGAGAAGTCCATATTTTTTATTTCGCTATCGACAATCGAAAAGGAAACTTTTTGATCTTCAAAACCAATCAGATTGACTTTCAAATCGTAATTTCCCGATGGGATATCTTTTAAAATATATTTGCCATTTTGATCCGATTGAACGCCTCGAACCGTTCCATCCAGGTAGATCGAAACTCCCTGAATCGGATTTTGAGCCTTATCGAGAATCTTTCCCTGCACGGCATTTCGCTGAGCAAAAGAAAAAGAGATCGAAATCAGACAAAAGAAAATGGTTGAATAGAATAGCTTCATATTTAACTTGTTTTTATTTAGACTTGATTTAAATAATAATGCAAATCTATTATCTAGATCAATTCTAAACAAGATTTATTTGGTAAAATTTGAATTAAATTTTAGCTACCGGAAAATTCCACGCAACTTCATCCTCTTGCCTTCGACAAATTGAATATTCAAGACGCAGATCTAACAGAGCTGTCGACAAATTCTGAAACCATTTAAGAAATTCTTTCCGATTATGAAGGGATGATCACGAACTAAGATGGCGTCGGAGATTTTAAGAATAAAAAGCGCACCTCTTTTTTTGAGTTATGTTTACCAACCAACATATCCGGGAGCCTGAACGCCATTCACACGAAGGTAGACCAAACATTGCGCCCGGTGATGCGCTTGATGATCACGCAGGAGGTAAAAAATATTTTCCTTGGTCATGGATACTCCCCTAAACTCAATTGCTTCATCCAACTGCGAATCGGATGCATTGCGGATCAAATCCAGCACATAGCCGTTGGCTCGGTCTAGGATTTCCAGTACGGCTTCTTTTTTTAGGCTGTTGGCATCCTCTTTCAGGTAGAAGTTCTGACGATTTCCGGTAATAAGGGAGGTAAGTGAACTGATATTATCCGTTATATGAAGGAGTTGCTCTTGAAAAGACATGGCTTCTGCTGTAGGTCTATAGCCATAGTTAGCTTCAGGCATGGCTTCTGCTACGGCTTTTGAATAATCCAAGTGCCGCTGCCAGACTCCTGCATAGTGCCCTTCAAAATATTCCTGCGCTTTCAAATCCGTTCCAGCCATAAGCAATAGCAACACTATCCATCGAAACACCATACATCAATTATTATTAGGATTGCAATAAACTTAACTTTTGATAAAAAACCAATAGGGGCTTTCCAGAAAAAAGAAATTACCGACTACTTTGTCGTAAAGAGTTAGCCTTAAGCAAAAATCGAATTCAACAAATGTGTACCGTATTCTATATTCCCCTCGCACACGGTTATTTACTTGCCTAAAGCAGGGATGAACGCATTCATAGGGAAAGCCTTCCCCCAAGGTTTTGGATTAACCTAGAGATTTACTTGGAGCCTGAGGTCATAGTTTTTCGATGTCCTTAACTAGAATTCTTTTTCTACTGTAACTGATAATGTTATTTTTCTCCAATTCATTGAAAACAGTAGAGACAATTTGCCTGCTGGCAGCTGTCAATTTGTCCATTTCCTGGTGTGTAAGGCGGGTTTCAATCTCCCATTGACTATTTTATCCCGAGATCTTTCTCCCAAAATCGTAGGCCATTTCACTGATAAAGCTTCGGATTCTTTGTTCTGAGCTCTTAAAAATAATGTTTTCCAACATGTTTTGAATCTTTTTTAGGCGTAACCCCATAAATTTGGTAACCTGAAAGTTCAATGCCATGTTTTGCTGCATCATTTTTTCAAAATGATCCGTTCTGATTTTGCATATCAAAGCATTCTCGGTAACGATAGCTATCTCATCTCTTCTACCCTGATATATGAGCGATAATTCTCCGAAAACCTCACTAAGCCTAAAATGACCTCTTTGCCATCTTCTGAAAGTCTGGATATTTTAACTTTCCCTTTTTTTAGTATATACACATGATTGGCCTCATCATCCGAGAGGTAGATCACTTGTTTTTCAGGCACCTCACGCATCACCGTATGGCCATCCATCTCTTGCATTTCTTTCGGAGAAAGCATTTGAAACATACTGAAGTTTTCAAAAACCAAATCTTGCTTTTTTGCATATTTTGATACCTTTCCTATGGATTTAAAAGTTCGTGATAATCGCTATCCTTCAAGAAGGGAAAAGAGGATCACGTATAACACCCCGTCTACTGCCTGTTCATTTGTTCGGCAATTTTCACCAGTGTAGTTTCTACATATTCTGGATTTGTTCCTCCGGGATACAGTACCCTTCCCGATCTGGAAACAAATGCCGTTTGAATACCCACCCTTTGTGCCCCGAGAATATCCCAAGCATGTGCTGCCAGCAACATGGCTTTGTTTGCGGGAATTTGCATTTGATCCAGCACATGCAAATAGGTGTCCGGATGGGGCTTAAATTTACCCGTGACCTCGACACTAAAAATCCTATCAAAAAACGGGGAGATTCCTGCGTAGTCGAATTGCTTTTGAACCAACTCAAGGCTGCCATTGGTGAGTGCTATTATGGAATAGCCAGCGTGCCTGAACATTTCCAGTCCTTCAGGAACATCTTTATGGGCAGGAAGTGTACTCATGAGGCTTAAAATCACATCCATTTCCGCTTCATTAACTTCTTTCTGGTATTCCTGTAAAACCATTTTCAAAGCTGACTTGCCAATGGTACCAAACGCTATGGAATTACCAGTTATCGATTCAATACACGAATAATGCAAAAGTAAGGAAAACCAATCCTTAAATGCATGCACACTCCCGGCTAGATCATTTACCCTGATTTTAATGGGTGACATATCCAGTAATGTCTCATTCACATCAAATATCAATAACTGGGGTTTTTCCAAGGGTTTAGTATTTTGATTGCAATAATTAAAACTAACAAAAACGACTGACTTACAGACATCCTCAAATCAAAATTAGGGCAATCTTTGAAATTGTCTTCTAACTGACAAAGGATCTGGATTTCATGGGTTAAATTACTTTTTATAAAATCCGTAACCTATGTACTGGATCAGGGTAAAAATTCCCTTATTATCTATATCTTCAAAGAAACAAGAGGTTTTCCAGTTTTTAAACACAAATAAAACTTAAGATATGTGCTTTTAAGTTCAATCACGCACCAATTTATTCGATTGTCCTATTGAACTTCCATTCTAAAAGACATATCACCAAAAATTCTATGAAAAAGACAAACCCCATTTTAGCCATTTTTGCTATCCAAATTTTACTATCCTGCACCCCTTCTGGTGAAAATAGCTATACCCAAAAAAACTGGATCGATGATCGGGTTAAGAAGACGGAGAATAAACTTGCCAGTTCTCCGGCGGGACAAAAAATGTGGAAAGCAATGGAGGCTCATGGGGGGCTGGCCAAATGGTATGCCAACGGCCCGCTCCAATTTCACTTCAATTACCAGCCTCTGGATGGCAATACACCACGGAATACCATCCAAATTAGTGATAATTGGTCTGCCAAAGCACGCCAAAAAATGGCCGTTGATACAAGTCTACAGTTTGGTTGGGACGGATCCAGGGCCTGGGCGCTACCTGAAGCTTCAAAAATTCCGTTTGATGCCCGTTTTTGGGCGCTCACGCCTTATTATTTTGTTGGAATTCCTTTCGTATTGGGAGATGAAGGCGTTAATCTTGAAGAATTAGGAGAAGGATCAATCGATGGAACCATTTATGATTTGGTGAAGGCAACATTTGGAGAAGGTGTTGGAGATGCTCCCGATGATTTTTACATCATTTACCTGCATCTGGAGTCCGGAAGGGTTGCTGCCTATCGCTACGTGGTATCCTATCCGGCATATTTTCCAGATGGAGGGCATACTCCCGAAAAGATTATGGTCCTTGTAGATGAGCAGCAAGTCAATGGCATAATCTTCCCAAAAGAATACCATACCTTCATGTGGGAAGATCAACAAAAGGGAACGTATGTAACCAATATATCACTTTCAGACCTATCCTTTTTACCAGATCTTCCAAAAGACTACTTCGAAGCTCCTCAAGGAGCAGAAATGATCGAGAATATGTAGGGTAAATCCTTTCGATTGTCCACAAAAAGACAACTTCACTATTTGTGGCAATAGGTTTGTTTATGTTATATATGTTGGCACTTGGGTAAAACACATGCGATATAAAAAATGATGGAAGACTCAAGCTTTCTCCTTTCTACCATGATTTGGGATATCTATTATTTAGGTAAGGTTCTTCATAAAAAATACGCAATGCTTCAAAGGAGCTACAATGTATTCATATATGGACTAAATATATCTGCCATCACCTTTTCCCGAGCAGTAATAATTTGAAGGATGAATCTATTTACAGCAAAAAAATACAATAAGCTATGAAATTTGACGCAATCATTATTGGATCAGGACAAGCAGGTAACCCGTTGGCATTTAAAATGGCCGCAATGGGTAAAAAAGTGGCACTCATTGAAAAAGAGCATTTGGGTGGCACCTGTCTAAACGTGGGATGTACGCCCACCAAGACCTACGTGGCAAGTGCCCGCAGAATGTTTGAAATGCAGACCGGAGGAATGCTTGGTGTACACATTCCGGAAGGGACAAGACTTGACCTGAGCCAGGTAAAGAAACGAAAAGACGAACTGATCAAAAAATCGGTTGAAGGGATAGCTTCGGGGATTGAAAAAAACCAGCACCTCACATTGATCAAAGGCACTGCCAGATTTACGGCGACGCATACCGTTGAAGTGAATGGCAAAGAACTGACTGCTGAGAAAATTTTTATCAATGTCGGAGCCAGGCCTTTTATTCCAGAAGATTTGAAAGGAGTGAATTTCCTAACCAACAAAAGTATTTTAGAGCTTGACAAATTGCCGGAGCATTTAATCATCGTTGGAGGAAGCTATATTGGTTTGGAGTTTGGGCAAATGTTCAAACGCTTTGGCAGCAAAGTGACCATTATAGAAAAAGAAGGCCGGATTATTTCCAAGGAGGATGATGATGTGTCCCATGAAATACAAAAGGTAATGGAAAGAGAAGGCGTGGAATTCCGGTTGAATGCAGCATGCATCCAGGCTAGAGAAGAAAAAGACGGTAAGCTGATCGTTTCTGTAAAATGCGAAAACGGACCTCCTGAAGTCAGTGGGTCGCATTTGCTGGTGGCTGTTGGAAGGACCCCCAATACAGATGACCTTCGACTTGAAGCAGCATCCATCAAAACGGACGAAAAGGGGTACATACAGGTAAACGATACCTTAGAAACCAATATCCCTAATGTTTATGCACTTGGGGATTGTAACGGAAAAGGTGCATTTACACATACCGCATACAACGATTTTGAAATCGTTAATGCCAACCTGTTTGAACAGGGAACCCGAAAAGTAAGTGATCGTATACTTACTTATGGATTATTCGTTGATCCACCTCTGGGCCGGGCAGGAATCACGCTAAAGGACGCAAAAGACAAAAAACTGAACGTTTCGGTAGGATACCGTGCCATGAACCGCATCGCCCGTGCGAAAGAAAAGGGCGAAACGGATGGATTTATTCGGGTAATCGTAGCAAATGAAACGAATAATATTATCGGGGCGACCGTGCTTGGAGTTGGCGGTGATGAAATTATTAGCAGCATTCTAAATGTAATGTATGCTAAGAGTCCTTACACTGTAATCAGAGATGGCGTATTCCCTCACCCAACAGTCTCTGAATTGATTCCAACATTATTGGAAAAACTGACACCGGGATGATCCAACAAACAATCTCAATATCCTTCTCCCCTTTCTTTAACCACATGCCCCGCATCTTGTTATAGGTACTTCTCAAAAGCGTTTTAAAAGGAAGGCTCTAAGAAAAGGAATGGGGAGCAAATAATGCCGAAAATACCAGGAAAATTGCCAGTCGATAAATAGTTTTCATGTTTTCCAAATTAATTACCATCAGCGGCTGAGTTGGTTAGATTTCCAAGGGCAGTGGCGATTTGCTGGATTTCCGCATCCCTTCCCGTAATCTGGTGACGTTTCTTTAAAAATCCGGATCATTATAGGAAAGTTGGACGGTCCCTTCGGCGTTTTGCCATACAAGAATTTTTTGTGGTAAGTCCAGGCCTATCGTTTGGGATTCCTGCATTAAGGGAGTGCCTAAATTGGGGTTTCCGAAAATTAAGACTTTTGTAGGTCTCAATTCCAGTCCCCTGCTTTCGGCATTTCCCTGGTGATCCAGCTCGGCCAAGATAGAAAGGTTCTCATTTGCAGAAATGGTACCTTTTAGACTTTGATAGGTTGCCTCAAAGTCCTGGGAACTCGTCACGGTTACTACACCTTCATTCGCGGTGACAGCTTGAGAAATGCTACTGCTTATGTTATTCTGTATTGCGGCACTTACCAAGTTTTCCAGCGCACCGGAAATTTGGGAAAGGCTTTCTACTCCGTTTAAGGCATAACGGGATTCCAAATAGTCTGTACTGGTGTAGAGCGAAAAAACCTTGTTATTTTTTTTTGTAAAACAGCACTTTCTGAGGCAAGTCTAAACCCGCAAGCTGATTTTGCTGCATTAAAGGAGTACCCAGATTGGGATTTCCAAAAAAAATAATCCGGGTTTGCCCCAGCTCCATACCGACAGATCCGGCATTTTGTGCGTGATCCAGTTCTGCCAGTATATTGATTTGGTCATTCTGCTCCAGTGCGGTTTTTAATGAAGTGTA
>JBBQXZ010000125.1:0-12764 GCA_038209145.1 Cytophagales bacterium
CCATGAAGACTCCCGTCATGATCGAGATCTACAAGCAAGCAGCCGAAGGCAACTTTGACCTGAAGGACTCCATACCCATCATCAATGAGTTTAAAAGTATCTTGGATGAAAGTATTTACTCCATGGATCTGGGAGTTGATTCCCAGGAAGATTTGTACAGCCGTATCGGACAAAAAGCCACGATCTACGACCTTATGTATCAGATGATCATAAAAAGTAGCAATTTGGCTACAAATATTCTGATCGAGGCTGTGGATGCTAAAAAAGTCACCCAAACCATGCGGGACTTGGGAGCTGCGGACATCGAAGTGTTGCGTGGAGTCGAGGACCAAAAAGCGTACGAGGCCGGTATGAGCAACACCACCACAGCTTATGACCTGATGGTAATTATGGAAGCAATTGCCACCGGTAAAGCAGTCACCCCGGAAGCTTCTTCCCAGATGATGGAGGTTCTCTCAGATCAATATTTTAAGGATTTGATCCCAAAATACCTACCTGAAGGCGTTAAAGTTGCCCATAAAACTGGATCCATCACCGGCGTACAACACGACTCCGCCATTGTAGAGCTGCCGGGTGGTAACCGATATGTCTTGGTAATTCTGTCCAAAAACCTGACAGAAGTAGCTGCCGGCAAAGAAACCATTGCCCAAATCAGCAAGATGATTTATGAATTCGTTGACACCCAATAAATTCCTGCTTTCCAACTTTTTTTACAATCCTGTACAAAACCACTAACATGAAAAACCTACTTCTATTTTTGCTGATCCTGCTTTCCTCTTGTACGGTGCAGCGAATCCGGCAGTTCGTTGACAAATCCGATATTTTTAACCAATCCGGGTTTACCGGCTTTATGCTTTATGATCCTGCCAAAAACAAAACACTTCATGCCGTCAACGAAGACATCTACTTCGTGCCTGCATCCAACACCAAGTTATTCACCTTCTATACCGCATATAAAGTACTTGGAGACAGCGTAAATGCCCTGAATGTGGTGGAAAGGGGGGACTCTCTGATCTTTTGGGGTACGGGGGATCCATCGCTGTTGCATCCGGATTTTCATTCGGAAGCCGCTTTGAAGGCTCTCCAGCAAACTAACAAAAAGCTTTTCTTTGCAGACAATACCCATCAGGTGACCCCAAATGGCCCCGGTTGGTCTTGGAGTTGGTATACTTATTATTTTGGTGCGGAGCGTTCCGCATTGCCTATTTATGGCAATGTGGTCAGGTTCAGTCGCACGCCCGATAATCCTACCTTGGAAATCTATCCTGCCTACTTCAGGAAAAGTACATACCCCGTACCGGAACTGTCAAGCAGTCAACCCGTCAGAGATCAGTCCCGCAATTTATTTCAAGTTCCATTTCCCCTGCAAGAAAGAAGCACGCTGCAGACAGACAAACCGTTCATGACCTCGTCTGCTTTAACTGTAACCTTACTGGAAGATGCGATTGGCAAATCCATTCAGACCATCCCTTTTGAACATGTTAAGAGTAAAAAGCCAAAAAAGATAAAGGGTGTCGAAACCCGTTTGCTTTACAAACAGATGATGGAGGATAGCGATAATTTTTTGGCCGAACAGCTGATGCTTTTGGTTTCTGATGCGCTCTTCGATTCTCTGAATTTTGATGCGGCAGTAGATTATGCCAAGCGGGAGTTTATGGCAGACTTAAGCGCTGAACCGCAGTGGGCAGACGGGTCCGGACTATCGAGCAACAATAAATTCACGCCTAGAAGTATCGTTGAACTGCTGGATAAAATCCGGAATGAAGTTCCAGAAGAAGAAATTTTTGACTACTTTCCTGCCGGAGGCAACAAAGGCACCATCCGGTCCTGGTATAAAGCCGATGAAGGGCAACCACCTTATATTTATGCAAAAACAGGCACATTAAGCAACTCCATCTGCCTAAGCGGCTACCTACTGACCAAAAGCGGCAAAACCCTTTACTTTAGTTTCCTCCACAACAATTACCCGATCCCGTCAGATGACCTCAAACGGGAAATGGATAAAATTCTGATTCAGGTTCACGGCAGCTATTGAATGATGGATTTTTTTAGTGTTTTATTCCCCAATTTAATCACACCATTTTGGCATTTGCTTTGCTCCTTTTTTATAAATATTCAGTGCGGGGAATTTTGACAAGTAACAAAAAGCCATGAAAAACTTCAATGTGATTACCGCTTTAACCGCCATTTTTTTCGCTTCCCTTTCTTATGGGTGTATCCAAGAAAACAGCAAACCAGAGCCTATAATACCTTCGGAAATCATGCTTATCGATGCCTTTCCCGGCCTGACTTTTACCCGACCTGTGGATTTACAGCATGCAGGTGACGAGCGAATATTCATAGTAGAACAGCCCGGTATCATCTCTGTTGTTAGTGGGGATTCCCAGGAACTCACGAAGGGTGTTTTCCTCAATATCGAATCCCAAGTCCGGTATCAGGGCAACGAAGAAGGCCTGCTGGGTTTGGCCTTCCACCCTGATTACGACTCTAACGGATATTTCTTCGTCAACTATACCACCTCGAGCCCAAACCGAACTGTCATATCCCGTTTTCAGGTTTCTGATTCCAACCCAGACAAAGCAGATGTGGGTAGTGAGCTTATCCTCCTGAAGATCGGACAACCCTATGGCAACCACAATGGAGGTCAGGTTGCATTTGGACCTGACGGATTTTTATATATTGGAATGGGAGATGGAGGATCTAGCGGCGACCCCCTAAACAATTCCCAGGATCTCACCAAGCTGCTCGGGGCAATCCTTCGGATAGACGTGAACAATACCGGCAATGACCAAAATTATTCCATCCCTGCCGACAACCCTTTTGCGAACAACACAGCTGGATATCGAGAAGAAATCTTTGCCTTCGGCCTGAGAAACCCCTGGCGGTTTAGCTTTGATGCAGAAAATGGGGATCTTTGGACTGGAGATGTCGGACAGAATCGTTTGGAGGAAATCAACCTCATCGAAATTGGCGGGAACTACGGCTGGCGAACCATGGAAGGAACCCAATGTTTCAACCCATCTTCAGACTGCGATCAAAGTGGATTGATATTGCCTGTTTGGGAATATGGAAGATCCGCAGGAGATGTGTCCGTTACTGGTGGATATGTCTATCGAGGAAAAAACATTACCCAGCTGCAGGGTCGATATATCTATGGGGATTTTGCTTCGGGAAGAATATGGTCGCTGGATATCAGCAATCCAAACAGTCCAAGCAATAGCGAATTGATGCAGGTTCCATTTGGTCTTTCTTCTTTTGGCGTGGATCTAAATGCAGAATTGTATATCTGTGGTTTTGACGGGAAGATTCATCTCCTTACAGCAGAATAAGCCAGCAAACCAATCAAAACGTGAAGGTCTGGACGCACGATGGATGCAATGATTGCCATTAAAAACAATAAATAATTGACGTTGATTTCCTTCCCTACCCGGATAAATTTTCCAATTTAATTTGTTCTTCGTTGGTTGCAGAAATGGTTTCGGAACAACCAATAATTGATAGTCCGAACTAATAGCTTGACATGAAAACTGATTGTCTCCAATTCCTGTTTTTTTAAATTGGAAACAGATGGAGAATATGCAGACTAAGCGATTACCTTCGTCAACCTGCATCTAATTGCTGATCATGAAGTCAATTTCTAAAAATTAGTTTTCTTTGTATTTTATAAAGAAATCTACTTAAAAAAATCACATTTTATTTTTTTATATCAGGTTTTTTGCTTTTCATTGTATCAAAATTGTTTTTCAAAATATTTTAACTCTTTAAGTCCTGATTTAATGAAAAAATTTTTATGTTTTCTGGTAATAATGCTACTACGGCATTTCACAATAGCCCAATCGATCCCATCAGAATTATTTCCTGTTTGGGGGGATGAACAAATCATTTATCAAGAAAATATTCCCCACATACAGCTGGTAAAAAGGAAAGGTGCCTATTATACAATCTTAGAAACAGCTAATATTGGATCAAAAAAAGACAAAAGTTCCGTTTTGGTGAAATATGATCAAGATTTAAAAATTCTAGAAAAGGTAAATCTCAAAGAACTGTTTCCACTTGGAAATACTGATTGTTTCCACCTTTTATCCTTTGGGGAAAAACTCTATCTATTTTTTGGATATTATCCCAATTCGAGCAAAAAAGAGTTTTTCGCCCAAGAAATAAACTCCGAGAAGTTAATCTTGAAAGGATATCCCGTGAAAATAACAGACTTTACATTCGAAAGTAGCACCAAAAACGAAGCTGTTCAATCCTTTCCAAATAAAGAAGCCTTTAGATTTCAATTTTCCCCCGACAAAACAAAACTACTCATTATTCATCAACGCTCAGATGTGGAAGGGTTCATTCATGGGTACGATTTTCTTTTGATAAATGAAAACCTGGAAAAATTAGCGAATCTAAACTTCCCCTTGACATTGCCGCAAAACTGGCAAGGTATCAATATACCTCACGTAGAGGATTCAGGCAACTTCCACTTTTTGGCTGAGCCTCATCACGTATTTGAAAAAGGGGAAAGTGCGGGCAAGAAAGTCCCGCATTTGCTTTTTACCTACACGTTGGCGACAAATTCTAACCGCATCACATCCCTGGACCTTGATGTAGAAATGCTATCACAGATAGGATTTGCCGTGGATCCAACCGGAGCTATTTATATCGGTGGCTTCTATACTGCAGCTGGGGGAGTTGAAAACACATCAGGACTATTTTTTTTGAAATTGAATTCAACCGACCATAAAGTCCTGATCCGAAAAACAATCCAACTTGACCAAATTAACAGCTCTACTTCCAAGCAACAAGTGGACGGGAAAACGCACAAAGTTTCAGACATTCCTATGAAAAACACCTCTTTTCATGTCAAGGATCTTCTGCTTACCGAGGATGGGAATTTGGTATTGGTAGGAGAATCCTACGAACAAAAAATCTCAATGCTACAGGCTAACAAACCATTTTCAGGCAGGACGCAAGCAGTCTTTGGGAATATCTTGGCAGTTGGTCTATCACAGGCAGGTAATCTCCATTGGTCTCAAGTGATCGGTAAAAAACAACTCGTGGGGGGAAAAGACTTCAATTTGGCTTCCTTTTCCATTTGGCAAGCTGAAAACAACCTGTATTTGCTATTCAATGACAACAAGAAAAATACTGATCTCGAGAACAAGAGCAAAATTCACCCTTTTCATTCCCTCATGAATAAAAAAGACCATGCGCTATCCCTACTATCCTTCGATAACTCAGGTATGCCGCAGAAATCACAAATCGAGATTTATCCTAAAATAAATGGGAATACCAAAAAGTTGCTTTCTGTGCTTCCGAAAGAAAATAATATGATCGTAATGGATAGAAAAAAGAAATCTATCCGCTTGGTAAGGTTGGTAACACATCCTGCTCCGCCCTTTCAGATTGAGAATGCGATGCTTGCGAGTGATACATTAAATGCCCCGTGATGATCTTTTCGATCGCCAAGATACTTTGCGGTCTTATCATTGTCCTTCAATTTTATTAAATTTCCATTCACTGATTTGATAGTTGAGGAACATGATTATTTTTGGTAAAAATCATTACAAATGGCTTTACGCATTTACTTGTTTCTATCTTTAGGTCTCACTGTCTCTTTACTCTCTAGTTACAGGTCTTACTCCCAACAGGCGATAGACCAAATCACAGACATCAATGAGCTTCATTTGGGGGAATCTCTCGGTGAATTAAATGGTTCTCTATACCTTATCACAGGAAAAGAACCCGTATATCAACGAAACCCCTGGCTGGCACAGAGTTTCTTACGGAATTTGGACAGGGGCCTTCAGGAAGCCATCTATGAGGGGAACACTTTTCACATCCTCAATGGACTGAAAGCTTCAGATATGAGGGTGCATTTTTATAAGGAAAAACTGTTTAAAGTCCGTTGGACCTTTGATCGAAAAGATTTCCCCAATCTTTCCGGGGTGTTTTCAGATTTTAAGGACTGTTTCCAAAAACGGTATGGTCCGACTACAGGCTCTATCTTTGACGACACCCTGATTTGGGAAGGAAGCAGAAATCGCCTACAGGTGTTTATGGATGACGATTCCATCCAAGTGGAATTTAGGAACCAGTTAATCGAAAAAACAATCCAAGTTTTGTGACGGGAAAAGGAATTGTAAGACAATCAAAAGATATGTTGGATTCTTCAAGCTCTACGTTCCCCGATTTTTTTTGAAAAATTCACTTTGATGGAAATTGCTAAAGCCAAAACCGCAAACCCTAGTGTGAGACTATCTACAATGCTCGCTGGGAGGGAAAGACCTAGCAATCTCCCAAATAAATAACTAATATATGAGGAAGGCATATCCGTCACCCCCAGCTGCCTCAAAATTTCCCAATGCCAGTCAGTTAGCGGACAATAGCCCAATCCATACCAAATACCCAAAATACCCCAGGAAGCGAATGTCAGTATTATACAGGCCAAATGCCACTTACGAAGCGGCCTCCAAATCCATCCAGTCAGATTAAACAAAATGAGCCCGGTATGGAAGACAAGGAAAAAATAATCCGCAAGTTCGAGATACAAGTCTCCCTCCATTTTGTCATTTATATATTAAAATGAACTGTTAGCTCGCTTTTAAATAATTTTTACAAGCTTCCATACAAGCCTCGCAATTCCTGGCGCACAACTGACAGTGGTCGTGTTCGTGTTTTTCACACTCTTCGGCACAATTGCCGCAAACCGAAATACAGTATTCCAACAAAGGAACATAGTTGTCAAATGAGACAGTCAGCACTGAAGCAGTAGTTCCGCATATTTGCGCACAAACGATATTGTTCCGTATACAATCAACCATTTGCGTTACATTGGATTCTCCAAGACAAGCATTGGTACAATTTTCACAGGTTACTTTACACTCATTCAATACACGAATCAAATGTTGGGTATTCATAATCATTGCTGTTTGGTTAAATTGAAATGGATCAAACAACATGCCACGTAATTGCCAGATAACCAGTCAAGGACCTAAATAAATTAATTTTCAAAAAATCTCCCAGGCTATCCTTGCTATTTCGCCAATAATCACTTCTGCCTGATCCATGCTTTCAAACCCTTCTACAAAAACAGCAATAATCAATGGTTTATCCCCCAAAATGATCCCCGCATCACCCCGTACATAGTCCAGGGTTCCCGTTTTATGGGCCACCTGTATCTCAGCAGGTAGCTTGGAAGGTATGGTGCTGCGGTCTGCACAGCCCTTCAAAAGCTCCATAACCAATCCCGTTGAATTGTCAGTTAAATATCCCCCACTGTAAAGATTCGCTAGCAAGTATGTCATTTCTTTTGGACAGGTATAGTTTTGCCTTCCTGCTGCAATGGCACCAAAATCCATCATGATGCGGTTTAACTGGGTATTTTTGTACCCATTTTCAGTAAGCCAGCCTTGTATAGATGCCATACCAAGTTCCTTTATCAGCAAATTGGTCGCAACATTGTCACTGATTCGTATCATCTCCCTGGCTAGGTAATCCATGGTGTAAGTGGTCCCGACGGGCTGAAACTGCAATTCACCCGCACCGCTTACCACGTCCTCTTCGGTCATCATTATTTCCTGATCCAGGCTTAATCTTCCTGCCTCCACCTGTCTCATCAATTCGATCAAAATGGGTATCTTGATGATACTGGCTGAAGGAATCTGCCTGACTGCATTTTGGCTGGCCAGAATTTCGCCGTTTTTGTCTTGGATATGAAATGAAATCACCAATGATGCCGGCAAACTTTCCAAATAGGTTTCCAATCTATTCTTCTGCTGGCAAGAACCCATCAACAAAAGCCAAAAAGCTATCCCTAACCGTTTTAATTTGAATTTCATCGGATAAATGGGTTGAATGTGAGTGGTGTGAAATGGTTTAAGTATCCAGGGGTAGTTGCCGACATTGTGGAAGCGTTGGCTATTATGGGTTAACATATTCATACGTTGATTGCAAGCCTAAAGGAATCCCCAATGTCCAATAAACCAACAGGAAAATGGTCCATGAAATCAAGAGGACTACGGTGAAGGGAAGCATGATAGAAACCAAGGTTCCAATACCCGTAGACTTCACGTACCGCTGGCAAAATATAACCACCAGCGGGAAATACGGAAGTAAAGGGGTGATGATATTGGAAACCGAATCGCCAACCCTGTAAGCCGCTTGGGTGAGATCAGGAGAAATTCCCAGTTGCATCAGCATAGGCACGAAAATGGGGCTGATAAGAGCCCATTTGGCAGAAGCGGATCCTACCAGAAGATTGACAGTTGAACTTAAAACAATGATCCCAACGATGGTTATCTGTCCGGGCAACTGTAGGCTTTGCAGGAAATTCGCCCCTTTCAAGGCTGTCAATGCACCTATGTTGGATCTGGCAAACGCATCGATAAAAAGGGCACAGAAAAATGCCATCACAATGTACTGGGACATGCTTCCCATGGCTTTGGACATGCCGGTTACGATATCCTTCAAGGCAGCATAATTTCCGGACACAAACCCAAATATTACTCCCGGAAGCCAAAATATCAAAAATATCAGTGGCACGATGGATTTCATCAGGGGAGCCGCAAAAGAAGTAAGGTTTCCATCCCCATCCCGCAATGAAGAAGCGGTAGGGTATGCCCAGAAAAAAAGCAACACCAAAGATATCACCATCACGGTACTTGCCACCCAAAACCCCTTTTTCTCCTGAGCGAGAAGACCATCCATTTTGGGGACATCTTCGATGGTTTCGTCTATGGGTACCGTTCTGTTTAAACGTGGTTCGATCACTTTGTCGGTAAGGTACCAGACAACCCCAATTACAAGCAGGCTTGAAAGTCCCGTAAAGAATATATTATTCAACGGGTTCAACACGATCGTAGGGTCTAGAATCTGAGCCGCGGATTGGGTAAAACTTTGCAGCAAGGGGTCAATGGCAGATGGGATAAAGTTGGCACTAAAGCCGCCGGATACGCCGGCAAAGGTAGCGGCAATACCGGCCAGCGGATGCCTGCCAGCCGCATAAAAAATGACTCCTCCCAGCGGGATCACCAACACATACCCCGCATCGGCCGCCGTATGGCTGACGATGGCCACCAGGGTCAAAATGGGTGTGAGCATGGACTTGGGGGTAAAACCCAGCAAGTATTTGAGTCCTGCATTAATGTATCCGGAATGTTCCGCCACTCCCACCCCCAGCATGGCTAAAAGCACCACCCCCAAGGGTGGAAAATTAATAAAAACCTGAATCATATTGGCCAAAAAAGCGGCAAATTGATTTCCAGTAAGCAGGTTTCGGACATACAGTTTTTCACCGGTTCGCGGATCCAGCTCACCAAAATCTATAGGCGCCAAAAGGGCTGACAATACCCAGGTAACCAACATTAAAAGGAGAAACAGCATGGCCGGATCAGGAAGCTTATTGCCTACCCGTTCTACTGTATTCAAAAATCTGTCAAGTACAGTCCTTTTAGTTGAGTGGTTTTCCATTGAATCGTAATTTTGAAGAATACCAAAAATAGGGAGCTATTGGTTAAAAACACGTTTTATTCACTTTTTTTTCCCAACATAAGAAACTACTTTCAACTTTATAACCTTTCCTAATTCCTATACCCAAGTAAACCCGATAATTAATGAAGATCTATTGTTGGCGCGTTGGAGTAGATAAGATTTGGGATTGACTTACGATTTCGAGTCAGATTTACCCATCTGCGTATATATTATGTTGATTTACTCAATATTTCCTATTTAGTTTTCATTACTTTGGTTATTTTTATGGTAAATAAAGTTTGAAGAACCTACTTACAATGAAAGTTTATAAAGCAAAAAGAGGCGCATTGATGAGTAGTTTTCTTTTAGGTATCCTGGCTGTTCCTATTGTATTATATTTTTTTGACACGGCACCCTTCAATGAACGGCTTAAAATGTTAATCCCGTTACTAGTGCCGGCCATCCTTGTTATCTGGCCGTATTTTGACACCCGATATCAAATCGATGGACAAATCCTTAAATACAAATCAGCCTACATCAAAGGGGAAATCGAGATATCCAAAATCAGGATAATCCTCAAAGGTAAAACCATGTGGGTGGGGATAAAGCCGGCCCTTGCCAATGGGGGGATGATCATCAAATACAACCGCTTTGATGATGTTTATTTAGCACCGGTGGACAGCGAAACATTCATCAAAGACTTGAAGACCATCAATCCGTCCATCCAGGTGATCTCGTCCAAAATCATGTCCGAATCTGAACATGCCGGAAGCTAAGTTTTTTAATGCGGATGATGACCTGCAATAAATTTTTCCCAGAAGCAACCGGAACGGGAAAAAGGAGAAGTCCTTCATTTTACTTAAAGTGCCTGATTTGCATCCAAATCAATATTTCAGTATTAAGATTTTTTGGTCTTCGGGATTGTCGGATGACGTCAATAATAACTTCAAGTTTTGTTCTTTTAAATAATTAGGTTTAGTTTTAATCATGCATAATCCCCGAATCCTGATTTTTTTCCTGCTGCCCGGACTTTTGATTTCTTGTGCTCCAAAAAACGGAGACGCCACTTTAAATACCTATGGGCTACATTTGGTGGATTCTGTTCGAATAAATTACCTTGGCAGCCTGATGCTGAAAGATTACGATTCGGAATCAGACCACTATCTTGCCTTCAATGAACAAGAAGGTGAGGTGTTTTTGATTGATAGAACCGGAGAAATTGTGCGGCAATTTACTCTTCAGAAAGACGGCCCGGATGCCATTAACGGCTTTGGCCTGAACCCAAGTTTTTGCGGCGGTAACATTTGTATTTTTGCTGATAAAATCTTTACCCTAGACCGTGAAGGGAAAGTACTGAACCGCACATCCATTCCATACCCGCATTATTGGCTTGTAATTGGAGGACATAACGCAGCCTTTTCACTGGCAGAAAAGCTGATATATTCTAAACCGGAATCGGCAGAAGAAGGATGGGATCCTCAGTCGACCTACCGGAAAATGCTGGAGGGAGGGCCCATGATGGAAGTCTTGGATACAATAAGCGGAGAGTACTATCCTACCATGTATTTTCCGGAAACGAATGCTTTTGAGCAGGAGCTTTTTTACGGTTACCCGACTCCGCTGATAATTAATCAGGGGAGTCACTGGTTTCTTTCAGTCAGCAATGCCATGGAGTTTCATGTATATACAGAAAAGGAGCAACGGCTTGTCTTTCAACGGACGGTTCGTATCCCAGCCCGAAACACTTATCCGGATCAGCCCGTTCCGCTGGAGCAAATGGATACTTTTTTTGAAAAAAACGGCATGATATACCGGAGTCCGCAAATTCACCGCTTTCTAGCTACGAAGAGCCATTTTATAGTTTTCTACAGCAAAGGTGTTTCCCCTGAGACAAAAGCATCCTACGATGTTTCCATTCCCGAAGAACGGAAGAAATTGATGGACCAATTCCCCATGGAATTTGCGGTCTTCGACTCGGATTTTGAAAATCGGTCTGTTGACATTTCTGTACCGAAATCCATGGTTTTCTTTTCTGCTCTGGTCGATAAAGAAGATTACATCGTGGCACTAAAGGACCAAGAATATGCGGGTGTGGAAGAAGATTTTCATACACTTTACAGGTATAAGCTGGTTTCAGAAGAAGAATAAACCTGTGAATTACAAAATTTTTGGTATTTTAGTCGGCGCAAGTTAACATTCAAGTTGCCCAAAATAGCCATCCATGAAAAATACCCTGCATACCTGTTGCTGCCTTTTCCTTTTAGTGGTTCTTATTATATCTCCCACCATGGCCCAAAACAGTTTTTTAGAAAAAGATGGTTTGCTGATCGTAGAAATGAGAAGCTTGGATGGCATCGGGGAATGGAAAACGGGATCGACCTCATTAAACGATCATTCCATTGAATACCTTTATTCAGAGACAGAACAATTCCAGAATCCCGGCAACAAATTGCTGAGCTACCCAATCCGGATCAACAACCCCGGCACGTATAAGTTTATCTGGCATAGCAAAGTAGGTCAAGGAGACAGTCCTACAGATAATAACGATACCTGGCTTAGAATTCCAGATGCGGCTGATTTCTTTGCTCAAAATGAAATCGGAAACCTCCTCCACCCGAAAGGAGTCTGTGAGGAGGATTGTCCAAACGGCATGGGGTCGGCTGGTTGGTTTAAGGTATATAGCAATGGAACGACAGATTGGACTTGGAGGGCAAAGACCAGCGATAATGACCCCCATGAAATTTATGCCCGGTTTGATGAAGCCGGAATCTATACAGTACAGGTGTCGGCGAGATCCTCCAATCATTTTCTGAGCAGATTTGTCCTGTACCAACCCGACAAGTACAGCGAGGCGGAGGTGACTGGCTTAGCACTTCCTCCCAGTAAATGGGTTGCGAAGGAACATGCGGGACCAATTGAATTTGGTTTGGGGGAAATTGAAACGGCTCTTGCTGAAAAGGGGTTGGGTCCTTTGGCCCATGAAAACATTGCCTGGGAAATAATTCCGGTATCCGGGGACCTGAAACCTGAAGGATTCATTCTCAAAAAACAGGATAACGGGGTTTTGATCCAGGGTGCAGATGAAGCAGGCCTGATGTATGGTTGCTTGGAACTGGCAGAACAAATCCGGTTGTTTGGCCTTGAGGATATTCAGGAAACCCAACAAAACCCCTATATGGAGCTAAGGGGTACAAAGTTTAATATCCCTTTGGACATGCGCACGCCTAGTTATACCGATGCTAGTGATGCTGCCCAGCACAATATCGCCGTCATGTGGGACATGGATTTCTGGAAGGCCTATATTG
>JBBQXZ010000126.1:0-12697 GCA_038209145.1 Cytophagales bacterium
ACCCAAAATGCTTGGTCCACAGGCTGATTTCCAGCCAAGAGGGGAATCGGGGATGATGATTTCAGACTGGTTGCCCCACTTCTCCACCATGGCGGATGATGTGACCCTGATACGCACCATGCACACGGACGAATTCAACCACGCGCCTGCCCAATTGCTTTTGCAAACAGGTGGTGCCAGGTTGGGAAGGCCCTGCATGGGATCCTGGGTGACCTACGGATTGGGTACGGACAATGAAAATCTCCCAGGATTTATGGTCTTGGTATCGGGGGGAAACACGCCCGATGCGGGCAAATCTGTCTGGGGAAGCGGTTTTCTACCCTCTGTCTATCAGGGTGTGCAATGCCGCTCCGAAGGAGACCCAGTGCTCTATGTGTCCAATCCGGAAGGAATGAGCCGGGACTTACGTCGGAATACCATCGATGCCATCAACAAAATCAACGATAAAGAGTACCGGGAGATGGGAGACCCGGAGATATTGACCCGTATATCCCAGTATGAAATGTCCTTCCGCATGCAGACCTCAGTTCCTGAGGTAATGGATATCAAGGACGAGCCGGCCTATATCCACGACATGTACGGGACAGAGCCTGGTAAAACTTCTTTTGCAAACAATTGCCTCTTGGCCAGGAGGCTGGTAGAAAAGGGGGTTCGTTTTGTTCAGTTGTTTGACTGGGGATGGGACACCCACGGGGTAAGCGAGGGTGATTCGCTGGAGTCAGGCCTGAGAAAGAAATGCACCCAGGTGGATCGTCCCATGACCGCACTCATCAAAGACCTGAAACAACGTGGGCTACTGGATGAAACCCTAGTGGTATGGGGCGGTGAATTTGGCCGTACTCCCATGCAGGAAAACCGGGGAGGAAAGGTGTGGCCGTTCAAAGGGCGGGACCACCACACGGAAGCCTTTCCCATCTGGATGGCCGGGGGTGGCGTGAAAGGCGGATATACCCATGGTGAAACGGATGAAATCGGGTATTATGGGGTTAAAGATAAGGTCCATGTACATGACCTTCAGGCTACAATCATGCACCTGTTGGGAATGGACCACGAAAAATTCACTTACTTTTCCCAAGGTAGGGATTTTAGATTGACGGATGTGTCGGGCAAAGTAGTTCATAAAATTATAGCATAAATACATTATTGGATAATATGGAGCAATCTGGAGATTTTATAGTATTCTTAGGCAGGTTTCACCCCTTGTTTCTGCATTTACCTATCGGGTTTTTGGTACTGGGGGTTTTGTTGGAACTTGTTTCTAGGACCGAAAAGTATGGTTCCCTGAAGCCTGCGGTGGGTTTTACACTTTTATTGGGTGCCATCTCTGCGTTGGTGGCGGCAATATTGGGATTGATGCTGGCGGAGGATGGTGGCTATTCGGAAGATTTGTTGTCTACACATAAATGGTTGGGAATCGCCTTGGTAGTTTTTTCTTTTGGAGCTTGGATCTTGTACGAGCAGAAGGAAAAAAAGCAAACTGCTATTTTAAATAAAGCATACCTGGGTACTTTGGCACTGATGATGGTGTTTTTGGGAGGTGCGGGGCATTACGGAGGATCTTTAACGCACGGAACCACCTACCTGACCCAAAACATGCCCAATGGCCTTCGGAAGTTGGCGGGTTTACCCGTGCAGGAAGGACCCAAACTCATTACCAATTTAAATGAAGCTGAGGTTTTTTCAGATATCATCCATCCGATTTTGGAGATGCGGTGCAACTCTTGTCATAATGAAAGTAAAAAGAAAGGGGAATTGCAAATGCATACCGTGGAGGCGTTAATGAAAGGAGGCGAAAATGGAGATATTTTTGTTCCGGGAGACCCGACAAAAAGTATGATGATTCAACGGGTTCACTTACCCGAACTGGACGAGGAACACATGCCTCCAAAAGGAAAAACCCAGCTTACCCCCGAGCAGATCGCACTTTTGGAATGGTGGATAGGCGAAGGAGCTCCATTTGACAAGAAAGTGGCAGAAGTTACCGTCTCATCCGATATAGATGACATACTGCAAACCCTGGCTGATCCAAATGCCAACAAAACTGAGGTGGAAATCCTGCTTGCAGATGGAACTACTCCCCCTGACGGCGAAAAAATAAACGCTTTTAAATCCAAAGGTGTCATGATCAAAGCACTTTCCAACGATTCCAATTGGCTTCAGGTAACCATTGACAAGAACCTGCCAGTGGCCGAACTTTTGTCAGAACTGGCACTTGCCTTCCCGGATCAGGTGACCTGGCTGGACTTGAAAGAGACACCGATAACGGACGAAGGGTTGGTTTCATTGTCCAACTTTAAACACCTTACCAGGCTCAGGTTGGAGAAAACCGGTATTACCGATAAAGCAATGGCGCATCTACAGGGGCTAAACTACCTTGAGTTTTTGAATATCTATGGTTCCAAAGTTGGAGATCAGGGACTTGAAAAACTTTCTGAACTCCGTAATCTGCGTCGGTTATATGCCTGGGAAACTGGGGTAACCCCTGAAGGTGCAAAACAATTGGAGGAAAAAATGACGCAACTGGACGTTAACCTGGGTTTTGAAGTTCAGGTGCTCGATTCCCTGACGGTACAGGTCTTGCCTGTGGTACAAAAAGAATTATAGAAAAGTTGGATTGGTAACTATATTCCTTTCACGTTGGTAAAATGCCCTAATTTCATTCTTCAACAGAATGGGATTGGGGTTTTTTTGTAAGTATGAATCTCTGTTAACCTGAGTTCGATTGTTACTTTCCCAAAAGCCCTAGAGGAGTTAAACAAAAAGAACCACGGGTGTAAACCAGTAGCAAGTGAATGAAAAATGGATTGTTTTGTCACCATTGTTGCCTTTTCAGCAACAATGGTGAAAAAATCTAACTTACCAATTTTATTCGATCACTTGTTTGACGAATAGCCGAACTCAGGTTATTAGATCAACATGTAATTCGCTGGATTTCTTACAGGTTCGCGACATTTTTAATATCCCAACATTCTTAATAGCAAATGCCTTTTTGATCAAAGCGTCCCCATAGGACAGCCATTGGAAAAATAATTGACTGGTTTTTTTGGTAGGTGCAATATTTTTAGTATGTTTAAAAGATTTTGGAATTCAAAAAACAGAATAATCCCGTTATTTTCAAAACATTAATAGCTGTTAGTCAGTTCGAATAAACCCAACCTAAAGGAGTCTTAACAAAGATTCCTTTTTTTATGGCCTTTATTTAAAGCGGTTTCTTTTGGTTTTATGTTCTAACCTGAATTTTAGGTTTATATACCTACAAAATATTATTTTAAGTTTTAAAATTTTACAGAATCGGTTTCCAAAAGAACTATTAGTTTGAATGTTTGTGTAGCCAGTTCCATCAATGGTTCTTTTTAAAACTGACTGATGATTATTTATTTTTTAAAAAATGTTTGGCACATATTGGGAAAGCACTTTTTTTACCCCATACTTAATTCCTATTTTTGACCACTTCTAATCAATCCAGCCATGAAAAGATTCTTTATCATACTTGCCCTACAGATGGGATTTGTAGGAATATTCTCTCAAACCGGATATACCCAGCAGAAAATCCGTGCAGAAAAAATCGGTTCCAGAATTGACATCCATATCGGAAATCTTTTTTTCACCAGTTACCGGTTTGACGCGAATGAAAAGTATCCGTTTTTTTATCCTGTAAACGGACCCTCCGGAGCTTCGGTGTCCTCAATGAGAAACGGCACCTATCCGCATCACAGCTCTCTTTTTTTTGGCTGTGACATGGTGAATGGTGGGAATTATTGGCAGGAAGGATTGGACAGGGGACAGATCGTTTCCTTACGGGCAGAAATCGAGCAGCTGGATGACTTTACCCTGGTGATCCATAACGAAAACATCTGGACACGCCCTGGTGCTAATGCCCCCATAAAGGATATCCGCAAAATTACCGTGACAAGTTCTGCCAAAGATCTTTTCCAGATTGACTTTGATGTCACCATGGAAATGTTGGAAGATGTGACGATCAATAAGACCAACCACTCCCTTTTCAGCGGTAGAATGGATCCGGACTTATCCGTGACAAACGGTGGAACCATGATCAATGCCTTCGGCGATAGGGGAGAAAAGGAAACCTTTGGCAAACCTTCCCCATGGATAGATTTTTACGGTCCCAGAGGGAGTGGGGTGGAAGGAATGGCCATTATGCAGCATCCTTCCAATGACTGGTATCCCTCACCTTGGTTTACCCGGGATTACGGCTTTTTCTCACCAACACCGATGTACTGGCCAGAGGACGATGAGAAGACGCTCTTGGCGAAAGGAGAAAAAGTAACGTTGAGATATCGGGTACTTGTGCACGCGGGAGATCATGTAAGCGCTGAAATTGCGAAACACTTTGATAATTATCAGGGACAATAGGGGTGGGACGAATGCAAGGCATACATATCGTCTAATCCAAATACCCCGTCCAATATAGCAACTGAACGCCTGTGACCAGGCCGATGGTTAGACCAATGAGAACCTCCTGCCAGGTGTGGCGCTTTTGGGTAATTCGTGCCCAGGCGATCATGGGGATAATGCCGCAGAGTACACTTGCGAGGATGGGATTCAAAGGGAGTAATCCGCAACAGATAAATGTGGATACCGTCATATGCAGGGACGCCTTGATCCAAAAATTCAACATAAAAACCAGAAACAACGCCTCAATAAGCAACAGGCATCCAATTATCAAAATGGGAGGTTGGCCGCTGAAATACAAAAAACCGACAAGGACGAAGGAAAGGAAGAAAATAATCCCAAACATGGAAAACCGCTGCTCCCGGACAGACACATCAAAGTTGGAATACGCTCCGCTGTGGGTTTTCCAAATGTTCCAACCGATAAGCGGAATAACGGCTATTCCCAGTACTCCAACAGAAGTCCATATAGCTTTCTGAGCGTCTTGAATGCTAAAGGTGCTGTAGATAATGAACAGTGACACCAATATCAATGGGTGTGCGATGCGGGAAATACCAAGTGCTACCTGTTGCTTCATCGATATGCTAAACACAAAAATCTTCTAAATATAGCCGCTAATCCATATCTTTCAAAAAAACATATCCCATGAACTTATGCTATTGATTTACATTTGGGCGATCCTTCATGGACTGCTTTGGACAGGAGGGTTGCAGGCTTCACCAATTTCTTCCTCGCCCCAGAACATGGATATCTTTCTGGTCATCGGGCAGTCCAACATGGCAGGTCGGGCGGAAATCACGGCAGATTTACAAGATCCCATACCTGGGGTTTACCTGTTTACCGGTTTGGCGGACAGCCTTTGGATTCCAGCAAGAAATCCCTTAAATGGCTATTCCACCATCCGTAAAGAGAAGGCCATGCAACGGCTTGGTCCCGCTTATAATTTTGCCAAAACATTGAGAACCCATGACCCTTCCAGGGAAATCGGCTTAGTCGTAAATGCCAAAGGAGGGACGGCGTTGGCAGAATGGATGCCTGACAGCCACTTTTATCAAGAAGCCGTCAAGAGAATCAAAATGGCCTCCCAAAACGGAATTATTCGAGGCGTAATTTGGCACCAGGGCGAATCCGATCTAGGAAACTTGAGCGACTACCTCACACGTCTGGAACGCCTCATTCAACAACTTCGTACAGATTTAGGGGTACCAGACCTGCCTTTTGTAGCCGGGCATATTGCCGAAGACCATCCCGGAAGAGACGTGTTTAACAAAATGATTGATCAATTGCCCCAGCAGGTAGCGTATACCGGGGTGGTTCATGCCGGCGGTACCCAAACTTTTGACCAGGTTCACTTTGATACGGAAAGCCAGTTGCTTATGGGACAGCGGTATGGGGAAAAAATGCTTGAACTAATACAAAACGGAAAACAATGAAACTTCTAATCAGCTTATTTTTCCTCATGACAGGATTGACATTTGTACCTACATGTTTTGCCCAGGAAAATCCGCTGTTTTCTTTCGGAATAATAACCGACGTGCAGTATGCCGATGTGGATCAGGCAGGGGAAAGGAACTACCGGGGATCTCTGGCTGTTTTGGAAAAAACCTTGGAGGAACTGAACCGACATGAGTTGACATTTACCGTCAATTTGGGGGATTTGATCGACCGGGACATGGAAAGCTTCTACAAACCACTGGCAATCCTTACACGTAGCAGAGCGAAGATCCATCACGTATTCGGCAACCACGATTTCACCGTGGCGAATGATAATAAAAAGGAAGTACCCGAACTGCTGGGTAATCCCCAAGGGCATTACGCTTTCACCCATGGCCCGGTGGTTTTTATTGTCTTAAACGGAATGGACAATAGCTTGGACGGTTATCCACTTGGGACAAGGGGATATAAAAAAGCAGCAGCCACCTTGGCGGATCTGGAAAGTTCAGGTGCCTCCAATGCCAAACCCTGGAATGGGGGATTAGGGAAAAAGCAGACCAACTGGCTGGCAAAAACACTTGCCAAAGCGAACAGGCAAGATAAGCGGGTGGTTGTTTTCTGCCACTTTCCCCTCTTACCCGAAAACGGACTCCACTTATGGAACAACCGGCAAGTTTTAAGCTTGTTAGATGACCATCCCAATGTGGTGGCCTATTTTTCTGGGCACCACCATGCAGGCAACTATGTAGTGGAGAATCAGCTGCACCATCTTACCTTCTATGGAATGGTAGAAGCCAAGTCACCCAGCTTGGGTGCGGTGGGGCATGTTTTTGGGGACAGGCTGGAACTGGAAGGAATCGGAGACCAGGAATCAAGGGTGCTGCCATTTAGATAGATGGTTTAAAAATTAGTTAACGCCCATTTTAGTGTACTAAATAAACGGGGATTCAAGTTTTAAACAGACGGATTATACAATGAGTGCTGAATTTTAAACTGTTTTATCGGGTTCGTTCAGGGTAGGGGTGTCATTGCCGACCGACGAGACGCTGGTTCTGTCTAACTGGATTGTCATGTCGCAAAAAAACCCAGCGGGGTGTCCGATAGTAGCCCGGGGTTTCTACCCATAGCCGTCAGGTTAAGTGTATAAACGTATGAGCTTGAGAGAGTCTGTTCTTTTTCTTTTCAAGTTTAAATTGACCGGAGGCTATTTTCAACACACTGGGGAGGATTTTCTCCCTGTGTGATAGTTTGCGTTTATTGACCGTGTCGTATAATTTCCTGAAATCAACTGGTTCGCACGCGTCTTTACCGACATCTTTGGCGGCATATACCAACGTCTTGGCGGGAAGTCTGTTGAGGAAAAAAGCCCCTTCCCCGGTGATTTTTTCAAGGTACGGGAGGGTGGAATAGCCAAGATCCCTGATAAACAGGCCTTCCTTGCGGATGTCACCGGCAAAATCCCTGGAATCAGGCTGGTCGTTTTCAAGCCCATCGGTCATCCTGAGATCCATGATTGTTCCGCTGGGCAGGTCATATTCGAACTGGATGCTGATATCAGGGACTCGGAATTGTCGGACCCGCCCCCGTTGCCCCCGTATTTGTGGGCAAAGGCTTTTGGAAGGGGGAACTTTGTTGAATCCTTTACCCTTACCCTGTATCCTATTGTTGATTTGGAGTTCTCGAAAAATGAACACCTGGGTCAGCTAAAACTTGATCGCAAGGTGGTTTGCACGGCCGCACGTCTTCGTAATTGGCGGGTGGCTTAGCCCATTCCGGAAAGAGGAGGGAAATTCCTGTATAGTTGGCCTCATACGGATATACACCCGCGGTAACGTTTTTGCCCTTCCGTTCTCTTTCTAATAGGGCCAATATTTCCTTGCCTCGTTCCTCTCCTTTTGCATACACGATCTTGATATGGGAAACGTGAATCGGTCAGTATTCTCCCTGCGCCAGCAATTCGTATAAGGATTCTTCCATAAACTGATCGTCTTCATTCCGCACATGGCTCATTACAATTCCATCATATTCACCTGTGAATTTTTTCAGACGATTGAGTTCATTATGATCGGCCAGGTAGTTGGGATTATATTCCGGCCAGGTGGAAAGCCCGAAGCTGACGGCTTGCATGGCGTCAATCAGCAGAGAGTCCATTTTGAGCAAGGCATCTTCAGGAGGGGCTTTGTCGTATTGGATTCCGGAGATCATCCCCAAAGTACCATGGCCGACAAACATCGCAATATTGGGTTCCAAGGGGAGGCTGTCTACCTCCACCACCCAAAATCCCAAGTCCATGGTAGAATGGTTTGATCCATCCAGGCATAAAAATATTGGTGGCACCCATGGCCACAAAATTGATGAATTCAGGGGTCTTGAGCGGATCTCCGTGGGAATGGGCGTCAATACCCCGGTGTGATTACCTTTCCCTGTGCATCTATCACTTCAATTGCCTGGTAGGTCTTTGTCGTGTCTGTGTCAATCGGCAAAATTTGATCCCCATTGACAAGGGCCTGTCCCCCAGTAGGGTTCACTTCCGGTGCCATCGATGATTTGTGCATTTTTGATCCATAGGTCAAAAGTTTCAGAAGAATTGTAGGCGATCAGCCTCCTGGAAAGACAACTAGAAAGAGGGGAAATAAAGGTTTAATCAATATGGTTGTAGGTGGTTTTAGTCATTGGAAATTTTTCGGGTTAAATTCATTCGCTATTCCCCCAGTAGGGCTGGCAGGCTGGGTTTGGGAAATAATTGAAGTGGTTAAAAGTGAAAAAGCAATTAGTCCAAAGGTAAACCTTAAGAATTTAAATTTCATGATCAGTTAAAAGATGGTCGATTAAGGATCCTTGAAATTTAAAAAGGTAAGGCGATTTTAAATGCTTCTTTCTACCAATATGCCACTAACGTACAAATAAATGAAGACGGTAAAAACAAGGATTCGCTACAGCTCAGCAATAATTTGCGATCAAAAGGAAATGTTTAAAATTTGTTTTATCCTTTTTCACCTTAATTCCATCTACTTATAAGGATTAACTTGACAGATCAAAAGTTAAACCCTTTTTATGGCGAAGAATAATTGCCGAAACGCTTTCTTCATCCTCAAAAACTACTTTCAACCCCCTGTTTATTTTCTATTTTCAAAAATTGGTAAAATTTGTTACATTGGCTTCATAAAATTTTCAAAAGAACTATGGAACCCTTTGACCGTCGAAAATTTCTTAAAACAAATGCCATTCTGGGAGCGGGAGTAATCACGGGAGGCTTGTCTCTTGCTCCTTGGGCTCAAGCTTCTGTTGAAATCACCACCCCTGCACTATTGGGAGGGACGCCTATTCGCACCGCCTCCTGGCCAAAATGGCCCCGTTGGGATAAAGATACAGATGAGGAGCTGATCCTGAAAGTATTGCGCAGCGGAGTTTGGTCCCGGGGCAAAGTGGTGCAGGAATTTGAAACAAGGTGGGCGGAAACCCTTGGTGTAAAACGCTGCCTTACGGTGGTCAACGGAACAAACGCCATCATTGCGGCATTGGTACAGTCCCGCATTGGAGGAGGGGATGAGGTGATCGTTTCTTCCTACACATTTATTGCCACGATCGTTGCCATATTACAAACTGGTGCCATGCCGGTATTTGTGGATTCAGATCCGAATACCTTTCAGCTGGATGCCACAAAAATTGAAGCCAAAATCACCAAACGTACCCGGGCTATTTTGCCTGTCCATATTTTGGGCCTTCCCGCGGATATGGGCAAAATCATGGAAATTGCCAACAAGCACGATCTTGTAGTTGTGGAAGATGCCTGCCAAGCTTGGTTGGCAGAATTCAATCACCAGAAAGCAGGCACATTTGGCAATGCCGGTTGCTTCAGTTTTCAAAATTCCAAAAATCTACCCATGGGAGAAGGGGGTGCCATCGTGAGCAATGACGATGATTTTATGGACCGCTGTTTTTCCTACCATTCTTATGGCTTTCCCTATGGAAATATCGGTGTCACCAACGTCAGTGCCGTATTGGCAGGAACCAAGTTGCGGCTTTCCGAATACCAGGCTGCCATTGGGCTTACCCAGCTAACACGGCTTCATGCAGAGACGGAATTGAGGAGTGAAAATGCCGCATATTTGAGAAGTAAGATTGAATCCATTCCCGGAATCAGCCCTTATGTTCTTTACCCGGAGGTGACTAAAGCCTCCTTTCATCTTTTTCCCTTTCGGTATCACCGGGAAGCATTCAAGGGGTTGTCCCGGGCAGTTTTTCTGAAAGCACTTCAGGCAGAGGGTATTTCCTGCTCCAGTGGCTATGTACCGCTGAACGACAAGCTGTATTTGAAAGATGCTTTTGATTCCAAAAACTACCGCAAGATGTACAAGAAGAAAAACCTGGACTTCCAACAGTTTATTGCGAAAAACCAGTGTCCGGAAACTGACCTATTGTGCAATGAAACAGGCGTTTGGCTTTATCAAAACATGCTTTTGGGAGACAAGCAAGACATGGATGACATCGCTGACGCCATCCAAAAAATCCACGACAACGCGGAGAAACTGTTGCAGGTAACGGCATAAACTAATTCAAAGACAATTGGAAGATCAAGTTAAAGCAGGACTAAAAGCCACGGCTTTTTATTCGGGATTTCCCCATGCCCATGATACCTATCTGGCATTAAGTAGGGCCAGTGATGGGAACATCTATTATATTCTTTCCTCAGAGAAGCCAGATGAAGGAGGCAAATTTTATCTCTTTAATCCTATTACGCAAACCATAACCTTGTTAGCGGACTTGACAGATGCTTGTGACGAAAAAGGCCTCCGGACTCTTGCTCAGGGAAAGAGTCATGTGGAATTTTACGAAGCAGACGGGAAACTCTACTTCGGTACCCACGTGGGCTATTATGAAATGATTGATGGCATGGAGCGCCTTCCCCAAAATGCACCGGATGGGTTAGCCCTATATCCCGGTGGGCATTTTCTCGCCTACGACCTCCATACTGGCCAAATGCAAAATTTGGGGATAATGCCTCACGGAGAAGGTGTATTGAGTATGTCAATGGATGTCCAGCGCAAGCAGATTCTTGCCCTTTCCTGGCCTACCGGATACCTGGTTCACCTGAACCTAATCAGCGGAGAAATTCAGAATCTTGGACTCACATCGCATCAAGGGGAGGCGGGAAAGGTAGGCACAGATTACCGGGTACTTTGCAGATCGATCTTGAATGACCCCGCAACGGGCAAATTTTATTTTTCCACTGCGGAAGGAGATATATATTGCTATGATCCGCTGCGGGAAGGGCAATTTTATAGGTTGGAAGACGTTCACTTGCGCTTGGATTATTTTGGGCAATTCGATCCAACCCAACCCGGAAGCATGGGCTACAACTGGAGAAAAGTCATTTGGAACAACAAGGAAGGTGTTGCCTATGGGATTCACGGCAATTCGGGCTACCTATATAAGTTTGACCCGGAAAGTCAAAGTTTGGAGTTGATCGAGCGACTGACTTCGCTTCCTTCCAGGCGTTCAGGTATGTTTGACCAGTTTTCTTATGGATACCTCGGATTCCAGTTTGGACCAGACGGAGAAACAATTTATTATTTGACAGGCGGACCTATCTATCAGGCAGGCAAACGTATCGAAGGAGGAAACCAACTTGCGAAAGGAGGAGCCAAAGGGCTGGAAAATCTGCATTTGGTGACCTTTCATATCCCCAGTGGGAAATATACGGATCATGGTCCTATCTTTTATCCGGATGGCAGCATTCCCACCTATGTGAATTCCATTGCCATTGATTTTCAGAATAGGGTATATGCCTTGGCACGCATGCAGACACCGTTTGGGGAAATTCAGGATTTGATTCAGGTGACTAATTTTTGAATCCTATAAGACAAATAAGCTGCTAAAATGGTTATTGGGGTTAGTAGAAAGGGATAATTTATGAGTGATTGGTGATGGGTTCATCCATGACTATGCCTAAAAAACGTTGTCCGGTTACTGATACTTTTAACTCATTATACTTCAGATTTTAAATCTGGATTTCTGAGCTTTTTTTTTGCTTTATTGAATGGGGTTCAACGCCCCATTCAATCAATTTTCCGAGTCGATTGATTCTGTCATCTTCGCTTTTGTTTGGCACCCATAAGTTAGGTAATTTTTTTCAAAGAGGCGTCATTCTACCTAACGCGGAATGTGGTTTGGATGAGTTGTACCGTTCCACTATGCGGTTAAGTTCCAGTTTGGGTTCTGAAAGGTTTTTAATCTCCCTGTATCTCAAATATTTGTTCTTTATCACTCCGTTCAGGCTTTCAGCCGTTGCATTCGCATAACAGGATTTGCCCATGCTGCTCTCCACTTGATGTTTGGTGATCAAGGTTATTAACTCTTTGCGGTAATACTGCCCTCCTCCGTATGAATGGAATATCAGTCCCCGCAGACCTTGCTTTCCGCGTTTCCCCACTGCCATTTTCAAAGAAGGCAGTGTGTTTTGGTCGGTAGCCAGACTGTCTGATGCGCTATGCCCCACGATTATTTTGCTGAAGGTGTCCTGGATCAGGGTTAGGTAATTAAACTTTCCGTTGATTGCGTAATAAGATATGACACTGCGCTATACATGGTTGGGTCGGACAATTTCCGGTTTTTCAATCAGGTTGGGGAAGAATTTCGTCATACTACTGGCGGTAGTCATGTGGAAATTTTTGTACGTCCTTACGCAAAAACCGTGTTCTTTGTCCAATGCCTCGAATGTATCCCTGCCCATCCACTTCGGCTGGATGAGGTGATACATCTCACGAAGCCCCATGTCTGGGTGGTCTTTACGGATTCCGGCAACAAGCTTTAAAACCTGCTGTCCGTTGTCATTCCTGGCAAGATCACG
>JBBQXZ010000127.1:0-12692 GCA_038209145.1 Cytophagales bacterium
AATTGGCGCAGGCCACTGGAGGAGATAGCCTAATACTGAATCCGATTATCTGGGGAATGGTCAACTACTTTCACACACTGAGGGGGGTGACCATTCGGGAAGTGTGGGATCCACTCAGCTATCGACTCCTCATATGGGTGAAATGGGAAAAGGGATTGTACAAAATGGGGGCTGGTAGATGGATAAGCACCATGAACAAGGCAAGGCCGGGCGCTTTCGATTATTGGAAATTGGTTAAATCTTGGGTATTTTTGGTATGGGACAGAGAGTCGAGAGGTAGAGCTGCAATTCCTCTACATTTCCCGATTGTGGTGCATTGTCAGACTAAAAGGGAAGACTTCAATAAAATGATTTTTATTTAAAAAAATTAAATTAAATTTGTATCCATTTAGATACACTCATTTATGTTTTTTATTGAGAAAACGACTGAATTTGATAAATGGCTGAGAAAGTTAAAGGACTTAAAAGCAAAAGCAAAAATCCTGTTTAGAATTCAGAAAATTGAAACTGATGGACATTTTGGAGACTGCAAACCTGTAGGCGATGGGATTAGTGAATTAAGAGTGAATTTTGCCAAAGGATATCGGGTTTATTTCAAAGAAAAGGACGGAAAAATTATTGTATTGCTCATCGGCGGTGATAAGTCAACTCAACAAAAAGACATTGACAAAGCGAAAGAAATCTGGACAAAATTAAATAAATAAAAAAATGGGAACATCAAAATTCGACATAGCGGATTATTTGGACAGCAAAGAAATGATTGCTGAGTATCTCAACAATGTGTTAGAAGAAGGGGATAACGCCGATGTGATTAATGCAATTGGAAATATTGCAAAAGCAATCGGAATGACCAAAATATCGGAAGAAACAGGATTGAGCAGACCGAGTTTGTACAAAGCGTTGTCGAACGGATCCAAGCCTCAATTTGCTACAATAATGAAAGTTTTAAAAGCAATTGGAGGACAAATACGAGTAAATCCAATATCCTGAATAAAATAACGACACCACCATGATGTATAAACGTAATGCGGGTAGGACCGGAAAAATTGAGCATTTATACTCTTAAGAAACTACGGGACAGGGAGTGGGAACATGGGAGTACAATTCCCCTGCGTGGCCCGATTGTGCGCCATTTGATTTCAACCTATCTCAAATTGTAAATTGGTCAATGAAGACCTTAAAATGTAACAAAAACGATACAAAGCAAAATATACTATCAACAAAATAAAATGAATTTACTTTATACTTTTTTTATCACTAGTTTTCACCCACTTGGATTTTTTGCATTCGGGACAAATATATTTTATGGCAGGTTTTAATTTTTCAGTGTAACCCTAAAAGATACCTGCATAATAATCCGTATCAATAGTTTTTTGGCACCAGGAATCCAGCATAATCGGCAATCCTTTTTTTACTGCTAGTTCAGGTAAATAAAAGATGCTGATATTACTGGGACTTTCCACGATCGCTTCTTCAATTTGTCCTAACTCTAAAATGCCATTCATCCGCAGCTCAGCAAAAAACTCGTCTATACCCAACGCTTCCTTTTCAAAATTGCGAATTAAAAAGAACAGGGAATAACTTTCTCTCAAGTCAAAGGTATACAATTCATTATCTATTGATCTAGCGCAGGCTGGCTTAGGGGGGTAATAATTCCATCCCTTTCTTTACTAAGCTTCATTTTCACCAATATCTCATGAAGGGTTTCCGCCGCCAATCCATGCAGCACTAACCTGTAGGCGGCACTGTAGGTGGTGACTGGTACCATGGGATGTTTGTTGTTTACCAGTCCCAAATGAGCTGGGGCTGCCAGGATCTGGGATGTATAAATGGCAATGGTCTCGTCCAGTTGCAGGGAATTTGAAGCCCGGATAAAGTCATTGGAAGTCAAAAACAATTGGTAGAAGGGAGTGAAAAGCTCAATAGCTGACCGTAAATCAAGAACATTTGTCCACCTGTTCGGAAACACGATATGGTCAAACTGATTTTCTGTGATCATAGATAAGTTGATTTTCTCGGGAGGTCGGATCGTCAACCCTTTTTCTTTAAGCTGCTTGTTCAGGTGAATGACAAAATTATACAGGTTCAAATCATGCTTTAAAAACAAATCATCTTTAATACTTTCGAAATCCTTTGGTTTCAACGGATTTCCAACGATTTGAATTCCGGGGATGTTGCCAGCTATAAATTGTAAGATTTCCGTGCCCACATGGAAGTGACGGAAGATAAGCAAATTGGCATCCGGGCTTACAAAATTCTTCAGCCCCCAGGCCAAAATGCGATGGAGGACTCTGGAGGAATTGAAACCTCTCGGAATAAAATACTTGAATACATGGATGAAAAACATGGTTACCTTGGACCATATTTCAATAAAAGGCAATAAGTACCTGACTGATTTCGAGGAATTGTCTCTCATCAAGGCCAGCTTTGTGGACGCATTTATCGGAATGCTGTCGTCAAGATATAGTGCTAACCAAGGGTTAGGGTCTCTTTCATCGTGGGTCAAGTAATCCATACTGTTATTTTTCATACGTTCGCTTAATAGTTGCCCAATTCTTCCAACTGCAAAATATACAGTTTTGCGGTTGTTTTTGCTGTTTTCACAATTCGCTTTGCCATTTCCAGATTCATCTGTGGGTGATCCAAAGCTTTTTCGAGGTTTTGAAAATGATTTTCATCGGCTACCCCATGATACGTAAAGAAGGAAACCTGATCGTCCATCAGGTTTAGTTGGTCCTGAATCATTCTTCCCCAATATCCTGCCAGCCGTTTTCCTATGCCTTCTATGATAAACATGGCGCCCAGCAAGTCAACGGGATTGGGTTTGCTGGCTTGTTGAAACATAAAAGAAGTCAACGCCACCGTGCCGATGTTTTTATCCCCACTTCTGATTGTTTCAATATCCGCTCCCAGTGCTTCAAAATTTCGCTCTAACAGTTGGTAATCTTTATGCTCTGCTGCCGTATGCTTTATAAAGGCCGACCGTAACTCAAAAAGCCCTATATCAATATGGGAAGCAGCGCGGGATATCCACTGGGAACCGTCTATTACCTGTTGCCTGAGATCCGTCAATAAGAGCTTATAATCAGACAAACTTAACTTACCGTTATGGATTTTGATTACCACCGGTACCTGTAGTAATTCCGTTTCAAATTTGATCCAGACTTGGGCCAGATTACGGATTAGCCATTCTGAGGTCTCATTTTTATCAATTTTCAACTCTGGAGATTCAATTTCTCGAACGGCGTACCCTTTCTTCTCCGGGTCGGAATCTCCGACTACCGTGAGCTGCATGAATGAGGTGATAAAACGTCCGCTTTCCGGCACCATGCAGAGGATATGATCGCCCGATTTTAGTTTCCCGGAATACATCAATTCATCCAATATAATAAATATAGAAGCGGCTCCGGTATTTCCCTTTGTGGTGAGATTGCTAAACCATTTTTCATCGGATATTTCCCCGCCTCCTTTCTGCATCAGCTCTTTGATTGGCCCTTTGAATACCTCTGAAGAATAATGGCAGCAGAACCAGTCAATTTTTTCCCGTTGAATTTTTCCTTCATTGATTAGTTCAAAATAGTGTGCCACTCCTGTTTTTACAACGTTATCCAATAGCCGGGAATCCTGTTTTAGGTTGATGGCGCCAGCTTTCGAAGCTTCTTCATAGCTGGGATAATCCAGCCAAGTTGGCTCTGTTTCATTTTTGTTGTCTGTTTTTCCCGTAAACATGCAAACCGGAAATTCATTGGCGTGGGACTTAAGGTCTATCCAGTCGATTTTCAGGGAAATACCGGTATCGTTTTTCTGGTTTTGAAGCACAAAGGCACCCGCTCCATCCGAAAGCATCCACCTTAAAAACTCCACAGAAAACGGAAGGGTATCTACTCCTTGGGCCTCAAACCGGGAAGCTTTAAAGAGCCTGCTCGCAAATTCACTCCCCACACAGACCGCATTTTTCTTTTCTCCGCATTTGATTTGGGCTACCGCATTTTTTAAGGCCATGATCCCACTGGCACACACACTTTGGTGGCTGGAAACTTCACAGCGATTAACCTCCAAACCCGCATGAACCATACTGGCAAATCCTGGAATCGGCAAATCCCCCTGGGTAGTTCCCGTACACAATAAGGCCACGTCGCCTGTTCTTAAGCTGCTTTTTTGGAGTGCGTTTTCTATGGCCTTTATGGCCATTTGTGCGTTGGAATGGGTGGTTTCTTGCTGTTGGTTTAGTGCATAGTATCGCATTTTGATGCCGTTTTGCTTTAAAACACGCGCTTTATTGCGGCTATCTTTGCCATTTATTCGGCCCAAGAAATCTTCCATCTGTTCATTGGAAACAGCCGAGTTTGGCAGAAAGGTACCTGAACTTGTTATATATACTTCATGCATGTGTTACCTGTTTGGCTTGGAAAATAACTTGTCCAAGAAATTTAACGCAAAACCGTAATTTTTTCTGCCTTTGCTATGGTGCTCATTGTGAGCTGTTCCAAATAGCCGCCAACTAATGCCCTTTCCATCCCCAAACCGGAAATTGCAATGCCCCGCAAAATTTAACAGTATACTTACCAAGGGATAAATAAAGACCGCAACGATAGAAAAGGGAATAAAAGGCACAATGGTCAATGGAATGGTGCTCAGCAAGGCAGCCTCTACCCAGTGAAAGCTGTATACGGCATATACCGTTGGCACGGTTGATTTGTGGTGGATGTAATGCACGTGCTTCATCAAGAATTTGAGGTGCATGATTCGATGGACAACATAGAAATGCACTTCGTTCCACAGGGTAAGGATGGCAAGGCCCATAAGCACATTGATAAAGGTACTTGGCAAAAGTTTGATGACATCTATTCTTACCAGGTAGATGATTGGAATGGCGGATAATCCAAAAATAAGGATAGACTGGATAGAATGTTTGATTTCGAAGGTTAGTTGCCGTCTTGAAATTTCCCTGGATTCTATTTTATGAAGTATTTTTCTTTGTGCTAAGGTTTTGCAGACTTGGAGAAATAAAGACCCTACGACGAAATAGAGGAGGAAAAAATAAGCAGCCGACAACCCAAACAACGCCAAGTAGGAATATTGGTATAGGAGGTTGTCGAATAAAGTTTCCATTTGATTTGAGATATCTGACTACCTAGACGACATGTACCTGGATTTCGTTGTGAAAGATAGGTGAAAAAGTTGATCGTTCAAATGGGTCTAAATATAGAAAACAGCTAGTTGAATAAAAGCACTCCAAGGGATAAAAAGTATGGGCTAATTATTTCAGGGGTATTCTGAATCCTTGGAGATTGAATGAATTTTATACTTTTAATAGCATGCCATTTTATCCGTTACTAAATCTCCGTTTCGGGGCTATCCTAATTTAATATTACCTAGCTTTCAAAGGGTTCTAATTTCCGCAAACCCGAAATATTCTTCTCCCCGTCCATTCCCTTCCAAACATGTCTGTCGTTCTGACCAGAAGATGATGGGTACCCGGTGACAAATCTGCAGGCAATCGGGTCGACCAGATATGGGACGAATGACGAGGTAAGTCCATCTTATATCCCAACGCTTCATCTGATCTTCTGTCGTCCTCCAGACGAACATCTAGAAATGGGCTAAGCGAATGCATCCATACATTGTTGGGATCTGGCATGGGTGTGAAATCCAGCGGTAACCATTCTTCCCTGCCTGCAACTTTCATCTCGACCGTGGATCGCTGTGACCCGGCAAATACATTTACAATTACCCGGGTACTTTCAAGGCTGTCCTGAGGAATATCGTCCGCAAGATAAATATTGAGCTGGTAATCGGCCGGCCTGCGGGCTGCCTTGAAAGTGAGTTGATAGGCGGCCCCGTCCAGACTCAGAATGGTATATCCGTTGGGTGCCCCATCATTCATGGTCGCATGGGGGATGCCCGTTTCATCCTTTAGCCCGCACCACCAGCTTCCGCTGACTGTGGCATTGATGAAATGATGGTGGGGACTGCTTCCTTTCCAGCCCATTTCCCCATCCACAAAAACGTGGTTCATGGTATGGGTATGGCCGGAGATAGACAGGGTATGGGGTCTTTTTTCCAAAAGCCGATAAAGATGCTCCCGCCCTTCTGTCAGTATCAGCGGTGCGTGTTGAACGACCACGACCAGTTTTTTAGCTGGAACCTGGTTCAGGTATTCCTGAACAAAATCAATTTGCTCATCCGTAAACTTGGAAGTGTATCTGCCATCCTCAGAATAATGAATATCTCTTAAAATGATAAAAGAAACCTGCGCATACTCAAAAGCATAGGTGCTGGGGCCAAATATCCGCCTGAACGTTTCATCCCGATGCACATCGTCGGTTACGTCCCGGTTGTGGTCGTGATTGCCAAAGACGTAATACCAGGGAATCCCGATTTGGGAGATGGATTGGCTTACCTCCTCAAACAGCGCGGGATCATCTGCCACTATATCTCCCAAGGTGATGCCCAGGGCAGCTGTGGTGCCGATGCACTCCTCCACCACATCGTGGCTGACGTAATTTACCTCTTTGATTCCCCGGGCCTGGGGATCCCCAAACAGCAGGACATCAAATTTATCGTCTTCTACTTGAGCCTCAAGCGCAAAATTCAGCAGATCGGGTAGCCTGCCGGTAGGTGCCACTCCAGGCACAGCCGTGATGGGAGACCCTTGAGGTTTGTGCCAACGGTAATATTGAGGCAAGTGGTGGGAATTCAGAGGTACCGCAAAGCCAGAAGGTTTGATGACAAAAATCCCCATCCCTTCTGAAATGGGAAGTTTGTATCGGCCGCTGCCGTCAGTTGCCACCACATCCAGCCCATTCGAAACCAAGATGTTTGGCAAAGTGGGTTCATGTGAGTCTTTTATATTATTTCCGTTGAGATCTTGATAGACATATCCGCTTACGGCATCTTGGGCAATGGCGACCTCAAAGATGGAGAGCATGAGGGCAAATGTAAGGCCTGAATTTATAAAGAACTTCATCGGTGTAGTTTAAACGGATCCATATACCTATTTAATACTTCAATCTGTTTAAACTGGCTACTTCCGTAAAAAAATACTGGCAGTAACTATTCATTTTTTTCAATATATGAATTGGATCGATTTGTGTACCTTGGGAAGTCATATCAGAGGCTCCTCGAAGTGGGTTTGCGTCACAAGTCGCTATTTATACGTATGAATTCAAAACACTAACCCTGCTATTATGGAATGTATTTCTGTTTTTGATATGCTTAAGATAGGGGTAGGACCTTCGAGTTCGCATACCCTGGGGCCTTGGAAGGCAGCCTTGCTTTTTTTGAAAGATATTGGTCCCGATCGGATGGAGATGGTGGAGGGAATCAGGATTGAATTATATGGTTCTTTGTCCCTGACGGGAAGAGGTCATGCAACGGATTTAGCTTTAATGCTTGGACTTAATGGCCTGTATCCGGAGACATTTCCCATAGACCTGATAGCTCCTACCATAGACCAGATTAAGGAAAGCAAGACGCTGATTCTTCAAGGGCAGAATGCTATTCCATTTGATCCGGAGACGGACATTGTTTTTTTAAAAGAATTTCTTCCATACCATGCAAACGGAATGAAATTTCAGGCATCCCTTCTGGGTGCGACCATCGAATCGGTTTATTATTCCATCGGCGGAGGGTTTGTCCAGCAGGAATCCATGCCGCTGGATTTGGAGGAGGATTTAAAAAGTTTTCCTTTTCCCATAGAGAAGGCCAGCCAACTTTTGACCTATTGCCACCGGGAGTGCAAGCGGATTTCTGAGATTGTCCTGATGAATGAGCTAAGTTTGAGAGAAGCGGAGGAGATAATGGACGGATTGGATACGTTGTGGGAGACCATGCTGGAGAGTATGTACATAGGCTGCCACAGTGAAGGGCACCTGCCGGGTGGTCTTAATGTCAAGCGCCGCGCCTTTGACATGCACAAAGGGCTGATCGGGACGGCTACCTATCAATCTGCCCAGGAATGGATGGATGCCATCAGGCATATTCAGGTAGATTTTCGTAAAGTATTGAAATGGGTCAGTTGCTTTGCCTTGGCGGTCAATGAGGTAAACGCATCCTTGGGAAGGGTGGTGACTGCCCCTACCAATGGCAGTGCGGGCGTGATCCCGGCGGTTTTGCTCTATTACCTAGTCATTGAAAATAAGGATGCCACAAAAGAGCAAATGAGGCAGTTTTTATTGGTGGCTGGGGAGATAGGATCTATCTTCAAAAAGGGAGCGACAATCTCAGCAGCCATGGGTGGCTGTCAGGCCGAGATAGGTGTATCCAGTGCGATGGCAGCAGGAGCCTTGTGCGAATTGATGGGAGGAACGCCCGTCCAAGTGCTTATTGCCGCTGAGATTGCTATGGAACATCATTTGGGACTGACATGCGATCCGATTGCCGGCTTGGTGCAGGTTCCCTGTATCGAAAGAAACACCATGGGAGCTGTCAAAGCGATAAATGCAGCTGAACTTGCGTTGGAAACTTCAGGCGAATATGCAAAAATATCGTTGGACAAAGTTGTCAAAACAATGTGGGAGACAGCCAAGGACATGAATGGGAAATACAAAGAGACCTCTGAGGGTGGCTTGGCATTGTCGGTAAATTGGGTGGATTGTTAAAAAAAAATTGCCGGAGCCTCCTGTAAACAGGAGACCCCAGACAAACCCTACATTGAAAAATAACCAACTACAAAAACAGAAACCTACTTTGAAATCCAAACATTCATTCCAACTTCACAAAGCGGTTATTCCGTTTTTGTATACCCAAATGTAAGTTGCTAATTGTAATTAAAAAAACATTTTACAAAATAAAATAATAAAAATATGAACAAAACATATTTAATATTTTTAAATTCAATTATTATACCTTCAAATTTAATGTCAGCCCATTAATGGTTTTCCGACAGTTAAAAACGCTGCTCGCAGAAAATATTTTAGAAAAAAGGCAGGGTATTCCAAGGAATATTTCCTTCATTTAATCTATGGCATCATTTTTCTTATTAGTTGGTAGAATCACGGCGTAAAGGCGGGGCATAATTAAGTTTTATGGGAAAACAAAAAAATACTTCCCAGGACGAAGGAGTTGCGAGAAGACATTTTCTGAAGTATCTCTTAAATGATTTGGAGGCACTTGATTTGATGGTAAAAAGGGGGCTGATCGAAAAGGACAGGCAGCGCATCGGTGCGGAACAGGAATTGTCTCTGGTAGACAAGTACTTCAAGCCATCCCGTATAGGGCCATCTATCCTAAATAAGCTTAACGACCCCCATTTTGTCCCTGAACTGGCACGCTATAATTTGGAGATAAATCTGGATCCCTTGGATCTCAAAGATCAATGTTTCGCCCTCATGGAAAAGCAGCTTAGGCAGCTTTTGGGAAAAGTGGACGAAGCAGCCAAAGAATTTGACAGTCAGGACATCTTAACAGGTATCTTGCCCTCTATCGATATCCGATCGGGCCAAATGGACTACATGACTCCAAATCCACGTTTCCTCGCGCTGGGAGAGGTGATCAAAAAATTCCGGGGGCAGGATTTTGAGCTGAATATTCAAGGAGTCGATGAACTAATTCTTGCTCATACCAACATTCTTTTTGAAGCCTGCAACACCAGTTTTCAGTGTCACTTGCAGGTGTCAGCAGAGGACTTTGTGGATCAATATAACTGGGCCCAGCTTATTTCTGGTCCCGTGCTTTCCATTTGTACCAACTCCCCCCTACTTTTTGGCCGGGAGCTATGGAGCGAAACTCGGATACCGCTTTTCCAGCAGAGCATAGATATACGAAGTAAGGGGTACCACCTCCGGGAAAGGCAGCACCGGGTTTCCTTTGGTGATCGGTGGATCCGGGAAATTACCGAAATTTACAAGGAAGATATAGCCCGGTTTACCCTGATACTTACAAGCCTGACGGAAGAAGATTCTTTAAAGGCTCTTGAATCGGGAAAGATTCCACGGTTAAAAGCCCTTAATCTCCACAATGGCACCATTTGGAAATGGAACAGGCCTTGTTTTGGAGTGACTGATGGTGTTCCGCATTTGCGGATAGAAAACCGATACTTACCGGCCGGCCCCTCCATTGTGGATGAGATTGCGAACCTTGCTTTTTGGGTTGGGTTGATGAAAGCCATGCCGCAGAATTACCGCAAAAAATGGGGTAAGCTGGCTTTCGAAGATACCAAGGGCAATTTTTACAAGGCAGCGACAGCAGGAATACAGAGCAGTATGGTTTGGGAGGGAAAAATAGTGCCTGCCCCTCAACTTGTTATTGAGACGCTGATACCAATGGCGCGGGAGGGTTTGGCTTCAGTGGGGATCAGTCAGAAAGAATCTGATAAGTATTTGACTGTTATTGATGCCAGGGCTAGATCGGGAAGAGATGGAAGTAGTTGGTTAATAAAGAGTTTTCGGAAGATGAAGAAGGAGATGAATAGGGAGGAAGCCATGGTGGCTGTGACTTCGGCGATGCAAAAGCGGCGGATGAGCCGTCAACCTATTCACCAATGGTCCATAGCCACACCCAAAGAAGGCAGGGAAGTGCCCATTTCCTATGATTGGATAGGCAGTGTCATGTCCACTGACCTGATTACCGTGCAGGAGGAAGATCTGGTGGAGTTGGTGGCCCAGATCATGACATGGAGGAATATACGGCACATCCCTGTCGAAGATGAGAAGGGAAGTCTGACTGGACTGATTACCCGCAAAAACGTGGACAAATACCTTGCGGAAAAACAGGGGGATATCCTACTAACGGCTAAAGAGATCATGCAGAAGGATTTGGTAACCATAGGGCCGACCACAGATGCGAAGTATGCCATGTTGCTGATGGTAGACAAAAAATCAGTTGTCTGCCCGTTGTGGAAGGGGATCAATTAATCGGATTGATAACCGATAAGGATACGCAGGAGATCTGGAAAAAACTTCAGAAAAATGTTGAATGAGAATTGGAACGACAAACAAATAGTAGAAACAAATCAGGAACGGGTTTTAAGAAAATACATAAAGGGATACAATTATCCCACGCTCGTCATAACGGTTTGCATGCATGGCAATGAACCGGCTTCTTTGGCCGCAATGAAATTGCTTTTTTCTCGGGAGCGACTCGGGGAGGCAGATTTGAACGGGAATATTTATGTGTTGATCGGGAATGTGGAGGCACTGAACCACTCCCAACGATTCATTCACAAAGATTTTAACAGGATTTGGAGTAGGGAAAACTTGGAATTTGTAAGGCATACACCTCCTGAGTCCTGGCCTGAAATCCACGAACTTCATGAGCTAAAATCATTGGATCAACTGATCACCTCCATAGTGGCAGAGCACGGGAAACAGCCGTTGAGATTTTTGGATTTACACACCACTTCGGCTGACAGTGCCCCGTTTATCCCTTTCAATGATGCCATAATGAACCGCAAGCTGGCTGAGAATTTCCCAATTCCGCTTATTCTGGGCATAGAAGAGTTTCTGGATGGTCCATTGATGAGCTATGTCAATGACTTGGGCTTTCCGGCATTGGGGTTTGAGGCGGGAAGGCATGATGATCCATTCTCAGCAGACAGACATGGGGCTTTTGTCGAGCTATTCGTATATCATTTGGCAATGATTGACTTAGCTGAAAATCAGGTCCATGACCTGACGAATACCCTAACAATGGGATTTAAGTTCGCTCCAGGATTCTATGAAATCATTTACCGCCACGGGGTAGTGCCATTTTCAGGGTTCAAAATGGCCCAGGGATTTCGTAATTTTCAAGAAGTACACAAACACCAAGTTTTGGCGAATGACCAAGCAGGGGATATCACGGCAATTCGGTCTGGATTTATATTTATGCCCCGCTATCAAACCGAGGGGGATGACGGTTTCTTCATTATTAGACCGGTCTCCAGGATTTGGCTTTGGATTTCAAAACAGCTCCGGAAATTGAATCTCCTAAAGGGAATTCGATATTTGCCTGGAGTAAGGGCAGATACGCTAAATCCACGGATTTTCTGGGCAAATCCCAATATAACCAAATTCTTCCCGAGAGAGCTATTTCACCTTTTGGGCTTTAGAGTCAAGCGGATTTCATCGGAGCGACTCATGCTTGTTTTTCGGGAATAGCCACCTAGATTCCTTTACAGTCAATCGGCTATGCCGTTCTCAAGGATAAAGTCAAGTTCGGCTTTCGTAATTTTAAATGCTGACCCATGCCGGGTGCCTTCCGGAAAGCTGATTTTATCGGAGATATCTTCCCAATTTTCCAAATCGGTTGAAGCCACCGCTCCCATTTCATGGTTGGTGTATTTGTCAAAATACACGATCCACCGGTCACCTACCTTGGCTACCGTGGGTCCTTCTGCCCAATAGTCTCCCGTAATGGGCACCCCAGCAGGTCCATACTCACCAGTGAGCCGATTACCTCTGGCAATCCGTATATTTTTCTGTGCAGGTTCCGGTGTTTCATCTTTTACAAATAGAATGTAGGTATCATTTTCTTTGATCAGCGTACCGTCGATGACATTGAAGCCGGGTTCGTAGAAAAGTTTGGCTTCGGAAAATGTCTTAAAATCTTTCGTAGTAACATAATACTGCCGGTGATTATACGCATTTTCTTCCTCAGATTGCGTTTCCGGATACATTCCGCTGATGGTGGTGGACCAAAAGATCAGGTACAATTCCTCCCTTTCATCATAGAATACCTCCGGAGCCCAGGTGTTTCTGGCATTTTCTTCG
>JBBQXZ010000128.1:0-12489 GCA_038209145.1 Cytophagales bacterium
GCCCGTACCCTCATACTTCGGTTGAATACCAAAAACCAACCGACACTTTCGGATATTGAAGTTTCGGATTTATGGAAAGATATTGATGCCAAAATGTCGGAAGCCATCCATGAGACAGCCTCTTCTAAAGCGGATAGAGTGGTTCCGCTACATTCCTTGAGCACGTTGGAAAGAGCGGCTCATAACAAGCCATCCCACTTAAATCACTTTGAAAATTTCAATTTCAGGGTGGCTTGTATCCTTGCCATTGCCTTTGGTTTGGGGTTCCTGTCAAGTTGGTTTTTGTCCGATCCTACTATGACCGAAGTAAACGCACCAGTGATTGCCTTGGTAGAACACAAAACGGTTCCGGGTGTAAAATCCCAACTCACCTTAAGTGATGGGTCACAGGTAATTCTAAATTCGGGGAGTGAATTAAGCTACCAAAAAAACTTTGAGAAGGAAGTTAGGGAAGTCCATTTAAAAGGAGAGGCTTTTTTCAGGGTTGCGGAAGACCCTTCAAGACCCTTTATTGTTCATGCCCAGAAAACAAGAACCACTGCCTTGGGTACCAGCTTCAATGTCAAAGCCTATGCGGGTGAGACATTGGATGTGTCTCTGTTAACTGGGAAGGTAGCCATAAATAGCGATGAGATCATAGAAAAACCAGTGACCTTGGTTCCCGGCGAGGCATTGAAAATTGATAGGCAAAATGGGAAAGTTGTAAAAACAGATTTTAATAGGGACCTGGTAATTGGATGGACCAAAAAATGGATTTTTTTCCAGAAAACACCGCTTTTGGAAGCTATCCGGGTACTGGAAAACTGGTATGGCGTTCAAATTGAAATAAATAACCAGCCCAAAGATCAGATTTTGCTCTCCGGAAAATTTCAGGATGAGACATTGGAAAATGTACTGGAAGGATTGAAATTTTCTGCCAGGTTTGATTTTATAATTGACAAGGAAAATGTAAAAATCATATTTAAAGAATGAGATAAGACCGCCTATGATAAAAACCCAAAAGTAAAAAAAGGCTGAGGATGCGTCAACACCCCCAGCCAAATTAATGCCCGAAAATTCTTACCAGGGAAATTCCGGTGCATGTTTATCCAAAACCATTCACATTAGTTTTAAAAACAAACAGAGTAAAGGTATGAAAAATCTTGTACTATCCCATGTCATACGCATGACCAAACTATTTACGTACGCATTTCTGATTCAATGTCTGTCCATGAGTTTCTTGTTTGCCTGGAATGGCAATGCGCAGGTCAAGGATATCGAAGAAGTAATGATTTCCATTACCCTTGAAGACACAAAAATTGAAAAGGTATTTTCCACCATTGAGAAAATGACTGGTTTCAGTTTTGTTTATACGGATAGGGAACTGAATGATATCCCCAGGGTCACAACCGGTGGCGAGACCCAAAGTGTTTATGATTTATTGTCGGTAATCGGCAGACAAACGGGCTTGTACTTCAAACAGGTCAATCAGAACATCCATGTCAGGAGGATACCGCAGCAAGATCGGCAGCAGGATCCAGTTTCCGATAAAGAAGGATTTTTAGAGGTTGATATTTCCGGAAAAGTGACCGATGAGAATGGAGAGCCTTTGATAGGGGTATCCGTTTTAATTGAGGGTACATCCACTGGGACAACTACAGACATCGATGGGAATTTTACTATTGATGCTCCCGATAATAGTACGTTGGTCTTATCCTATATTGGATACGAGACTCGGCGGGTAGCTGTTGGGAATCAAACTTCAATGACTATAACTATGAGGGCAGACCAAACTGCCTTGGAAGAATTTGTCGTAGTTGGCTATGGGGAGGTAAGAAGAAGAGATCTTACTGGGTCTGTGGTTTCAGTTCGCCAGGCAGATATTCAAGCTGTACCAGTTACATCCCCAGATCAAATTTTGCAGGGCAGGGTGTCTGGAGTTCAGGTTACGCAGGCTTCTGCTGCTCCAGGAGGTGGAGTCACTATAAGGGTAAGAGGATCTAACTCAATAAATGCCGGAAATGAGCCACTTTATGTCATTGACGGATTTCCAGTTTACAGCGACAACAATGAAAGGCCTTCTGGAGTGGGGGAGCGAACAGGAGGCAATATTTTAGCTACCATCAATCCTAATGACATTGAATCCATCGAGGTTTTGAAAGACGCATCAGCAACAGCTATTTATGGTTCTAGGGGGGCTAATGGGGTTATTTTGATCACAACCAAACGAGGCCGAGACGGAGTAGACCGTGTGACCGTAAATAGCTATTACGGCGTTCAACAAATCAGAAGAACCTATGATATGATGAATACCACCCAACTGGTGGATTTAGCTAATGAGTTTGGCCAAACCTTAAATAACCCTTCTGTCCCTTACCCTGCTGTGCCCACTACCGATACTGATTGGCAAAGAGAGGTTTTTAGGATGGGAAGAATTCAAAACCATTCCTTGAATATTACCGGTGGTAATGCCAATACAAACTATTTGGTCTCAGGGGAATTATTTCAAGAAGAAGGTATAATACCAGGTAGTGAATTTACCAGAGGATCAGTAAGATTCAACCTTGACAAGAAAATTAATAATTTCTTCAAATTTGGTAACAGCCTTGCAATCAGCCTCACTGAAAATGATGCCAGGGATATTTTACAATCTACTTTGCGCTCACTACCTATGAGTCCAGTTTACGATGAATTTGGTAATTTTTTCATTCCTACCCAAGCTCCGCCTTTTGGTGCTGCGTTTGACAGGCAATCTAATCCAGTCGCAGAGGCCAATGATGCCACGAATAAAATTACTACAGCAAGAATTCTTGGAAATATCTACGGAGAGTTTAATCTAGCTAAAAACCTTGTTGGCAAAGTGCTTGTAGGAGCAGACATTAATTATTCCCAAGGTAAGGGATTTGCACCATTTACTACACTTGGCGGTTTTGAACAACAGGGATTTGCCAATGTTAGTTCTATGGAAAGGTTCAGTTGGCTGAATGAAAATACGTTGACTTACAATAAATCGTGGGATGATAGACACAGACTATCAGTTTTGGGAGGATATTCTTGGCAAACTGAGAATTCGTTTCAATACCAATTGGCAAGATCTCGTTTTCCAACTGACGCAACGTCCTTTTATTTGATCAATGCTGGTGTCGAAGAAAGAAATACGGCTTCCAGTTTTAACGAATATACGATTCAATCTTTCTTTGGAAGGATAAATTATAGCTTGAATAACAAATATTTATTCACTTTTACGGGTAGGAGTGATGGTTCTTCGAAATTTGGAGAGGGTAGGAAGTTTGGTTTTTTTCCTTCTGGGGCCTTTGCTTGGCAGATCGGTGATGAAGATTTTATTCGAAGCGCCAATATTTTTACTGACTTGAAACTAAGGACAAGTTACGGCATTACTGGAAATCAAGAAATTCCCCCCTATAGGTCTTTATCTATTCTTAGAGGTAATAGAGGACAGATAATTGGTGGGAATCAGGTAACTGGATTTGCACCGGCTAATGAGTTAGCCAACCCGGAATTGGGATGGGAAGAAACCAGCCAATTTGATATAGGAATAGATATGGGTTTTTTTAACAATCGTTTAATGTTAACGGCTGATTACTATCATAAGTTGACCAGAGATTTGCTTTTCCTTACCACAGTGCCAGTTGAAACCGGGTTTGCCACCCAGTGGCGGAATATCGGCAATGTTGAAAACAGGGGAGTTGAGTTTTCATTAAGAAGTGAAAATGCTGTGGGACAGTTTCAATGGAATACAGATGCAAACTTTTCTTTCAACAATAACAATGTAACAAGCTTGCCCGATGATACGGAACGGCTGCTCGTTGATCTTTTTCCTGGAACTGCAAACGGTTTTTCCGGGCTAGCAGTAATTAAGGAGAATATTCCATTAGGTTCTTTTTACACGTACCAATTTAACGGAATCTGGCAAAGTCCGGAAGAAATAGCAGGGTCAAGTCAAATCGCACCTGTTGTGAATCCAGGTGACCCGAGGTACCGTGATGTGAATGCGGACGGTAGAATAGACGGAAATGACAGGGTTGTTTCTGGTACGGGGATACCCCGGTATCTGTTTGGTCTAAACAATAATTTGTCGTACAGAAATTTTGAATTAAATGTGTTTTTTCAAGGGGTTGCAGATGTGGATGTAGTCAATCTCACACGGTTCAATTTGGAGAATGCAAGAAGCGGGATTGTGAACACCACCACGACAAATCTTGCAAGGTGGTCTGGGCCCAATACAACTAATGAGATCCCGAGGGCGGGTGCTCAAAATGTCAATCATTCCGATCAGTTTATTGAAGATGGTTCTTTTATTAGACTGAGAACCCTGACACTGGGTTATAATTTCCCAATGGCTGAGTGGGGAATGAAATGGATCCAAGGTCTGCGCCTTTATGTGACAGGGCAAAACCTTATCACATGGACAAATTATTCAGGTTTTGACCCTGAGGTAAATGCTGCCGGTCAGGCTCAGGCTTTACAGGGTATAGACCAATGGTCCTATCCCATGCAAAGAAGGTATGTGATGGGTCTAAACCTTAATTTCTGAAAAATCTTCAAATTAAATGAACTGAAATCATGGAAAAAATAAAAAATATATACACCAGTTTACTGGTATTTGTCATACTTCTTACTTCTTGTCAGGATACACTGGAAGAAATTCCGAGGGACTTCGTTTCTCCAAACAACTTTTTCAACAATCCAACCGAGGCTAAAGCAGCCGTATATTCTTTATATAACACCCTTGCAAATGGGGACGCTTATAATATATCTTTATGGTGGCTAAATACCTTTGCCACTCCTAATACTGTACCGATGACAAATGTTGATGCCCAAGTCATGGGAAATTTCAACTACGATGCCTTACATCCTAACTTGGATTATTACAGGGGAGCCTTCAAAGCCATACTGAGATCGAACTTGATTTTGGAAAAGGTGCCTAATATTCTGATGGACCCCACTGAAAGAAATGCACTTTTGGGTGAGGCCAGATTTATGCGGGGCTTGCATTATTTCAATATGGTGCGTTTGTTTGGTGATGTACCCTTGATGACCTCAAGTACTATTCTTTTGAACGAGGCTAGGAATAATCCAAGGGTCAATAAAGAAGATATTTACAATTTGATTATAGAAGACCTTCAATTTGCATCCGAATGGCTGCCAATTACCTACCCTTCTTCTGAGGTGGGAAGAGCAACTATGGATGCAGCGAAGACCGTTTTGTCGTTAGTTCATCTTACGAGAAAGGAATTTCAAGAAGCAAGGGATATTAGCAAAGAAATCATTGATGCAGGAAATTATTCCTTGGTGGCGGATTACAGACATTTGTATGATCCGGCTTTCAAAAATAATGAGGAACACATCCTTTCTGCGCAGTATCTCCTTTTCAGGGTTGGTTCCTGGTTTGATTCTTGGATGAGCCCTCCAGGCTCCAACGGATGTGGTTTTGCTGATGGGCAATTAAGCGTAAATCCAGAGTGGTATGAACAGTACCCTGAAACTTACAGAAAGGAAATTTCAATGATGACCACCTATGTGACCACACAGGGGAATTTGATAAATTATGATCGACCCTATATTAAAAAATTCCACGCTTGGGGTCCGGAAATCTATTGTTATGGCAATGATTTAAATTTTCCAATTTTCAGATTCGCGGAGGTGTTGTTGATTTTTGCTGAGGCAGAGAATGAGGTGAATGGGCCTAGTCTTGCAGCCTATGAGACAATAAACAGGGTCAGAAAACGAGCAAGGACTTATCCTGATGGGAGTGAGGCAGTCGATGAACTGCCGGATCTGGCAGGGCTCTCTCAAGCCGAATTCCGGGAGGCTGTTTATGAAGAAAGGGAAATGGAATTATGCTTCGAAGGAAAGAGCTGGTTTGATTTAGTAAGGACCGATCGGTTGGTTAGCGTAAACCAGGCCGCTGGCAGGTCAAATGTTTCTGAGACTCATTTGGTTTATCCTATTCCTCAATTCGCCATGGATCAGAACAGAGGTCTAATTCAAAACCCCGGTTATTAGTAAATCTTTTTATTTAAAAGGCAAGCCATACCTTAAGGGATATGGTTTGCCTATTCTTATATAATTATAATTTATAAAATATGAAGTTTCAGTTCATCTATTCGGCCTTTTTAGTTTTCATTATTTATAATTTAGCTGAAGCAAAAAGTTTATTTTTCTTCTCAAAAAGTGGTTAAGTCCTCTAAGGAATTCGGCATAGAAGTAATTTTGAGGCGTTAAATTTTCACGCCATTTTATTGAAAAGTAATTGTTCTAAATTTATAACCATTTTAAAAATAAATTATTGATTTTCAATGTATAACTGTCAGTCCAAACCATCTTCAAATTCAGTATTTGCCATTCTTTTTAGGGCGGCACATTTGTTTTTCATAGCTTTTTTACTTTCTGAGTGCAAACAGAGACCTTTGGAAAAGTTGCCTGATATAGAATGGCAAGAATACTTAGGAGGTCCAGATAGAAATCATTATTCCCCGCTAAATCAAATCAATAAAAGTAATCTCAATGATCTCCAGGTCGCCTGGATATATCACGCACGGGATTCCGGCCAAATGCAGTTTAATCCCATAGTGGTAAACGGTGTGCTTTACGGAATTTCAGCAAAATTGAACCCATTTGCTTTGGAAGCAAGCTCTGGGAAAGAAATATGGAAATTTTCGGCAGACTCTACAAATCAGACTAATATAAGTAGAGGGGTTGCCTTTTGGGAGGATGGCAATGATAAAAGAATATTTTTTACCAAAAACGAGTATTTAATTGCCTTAAGCGCTGAAACAGGTGAACCTATAACAACTTTTGGTCTTAATGGAAGGGTTAACCTTAAATCCAGTCTAGGAAGTACCGCCCAAAAAAAAATGGTCATTTCTACCACTCCAGGAACCATCTTTAAAGACAAAATTATAATGCCTATAAGGGTCTCGGAGGCAGACGATGCAGCCCTAGGGAATATTCAAGCCTTCAATGTAAAAACTGGTGATTTGGAATGGTCTTTTTCAACTATTCCCAACCCTGGCTCAGTTGGCTATGATACTTGGCCTGTCAATGCGTATAAAAACAAGGATGTTGGAGCGGCAAACAACTGGGCAGGTATGGCAATAGATAGGGAGAGGGGGATTGTCTTTGTGCCGACGGGTTCTTCGGCACCCGATTATTACGGAGGGTCTAGGGCAGGGAGCAACTTATTTGCTAACACCTTGTTGGCCTTGGATGCTCAAACCGGAAAACGCATCTGGCATTATCAAATGGTGCATCATGATATTTTGGACAGGGATTTACCTGCTCCGCCTAATCTTGTAAGGGTTTTTCATAATAATAGATCAATAGACGCAGTGGCGCAAGTAACCAAACACGGATATTTGTTTTTATTCGATCGGGAAAATGGCAATCCCTTGTTTCCAATAGAAGAGCGACCAGTTCCCAAATCGGATGTCCCGGGAGAAAATGCCTGGCCAACGCAACCAATTCCCATTAAACCCAAACCATTTACAAGACAATTTTTTGATAGTAATGATATAAGTCCCTATGCGAGAAACAAGGATGAGCTATTAAACATTATACAAAAAACCCGTTATGAGGGACCGTTCACCCCTTTGACTCGCGGGGGATCATTCGTTTTCCCAGGTTTAGATGGAGGCGCAGAATGGGGAGGTGCGGCAGTCGACACTGATGGTATTATGTATATTAACAGTAATGAAATGGTGTGGAGATTGGGATTGGGACCAAAATTTACAAGTGAGTTGATGAAGGATTTAAGCATCGGTCACCAAATTTACTCGGTAAATTGTTCGACTTGCCATGGTTTGGATTTATCAGGAAGCCCAAGTAGTGGATACCCTTCATTAAGAAATATTCCTTCAAAATTCAGCACATTGACCCTTAAAGAGATTATTGTCAACGGTAAAGGGAAAATGCCGGCTTTTAATCATTTAACTGACTTTAAAATAGATAGCTTAATCGGATTTTTAATAAATAATCCGATAGGAAAAATCCAAAATCTAAATTTATCAAAAAAAAACCTAGACCCTTATCCGCTTTTTTTTCAAATCAACCTTTTTGAAAAATTCCTTGATGATAGAGGATTTCCGGCAGTTTCACCGCCTTGGGGAACGCTCAACGCAATTGATCTCAATACAGGTGAATACAAGTGGAGGATTCCTTTTGGTACATATCCAGAGCTTATCGAGGAAGGATATCCAATTACCGGAGCTGAAAGTTATGGAGGGCCAGTGGTAACCTCCTCTGGACTTGTATTTATTGCGGGTACTAAAGATAAAAAATTCAGAGCCTTCGATAAGGAAAATGGGGAACTCCTCTGGGAAACCACTTTGCCCGCTGCAGGTTTCGCAACGCCATGTACCTATAGCGTTAATGGCAAACAGTTCATTGTGATTGCATGTGGAGGGGGGAAATTAGGGGCGGAAATTGGAGACGCTATCGTAGCTTTTTCCCTCCCAAACTAATTTCTACAATTATAAAAATTCGATTTATTCCAACATTCACGGCATCTTAGATAATGCTCAAAACTCATTTTCTGATGGTCATGATCTCATGGGTTGGAATTTTTCATCTATCTAATAAAAGTGGCAAGACAAAATAATCTCAAGGTGAATGGTTAATTTGGATGTGATTTTGTGGAATTAATAAACAAACGTATATCAGTGCTCTCCAAAATAATTTGTCAGGATACATATATCAGTTTTTGTATCCATTCTGGACGTGTTTAGGGTGAATTTGGAAAAAAACCCTCTGTATCACATTCTCAAGAAGTTTCTCGTGATCCTCAAAGGTTCTATCAGGCCATTCTTGTAGCTCGGTTTTAACGAAAATATTGAGTCGGATAAATGCCAAAAGATTGACTGCTGCCATCCATATTTTGCTGTGGCCTTTATTTCCTTGAGAAGTATAATTGTTAATCAAAACAGTCCATCTTTTTATCATTACTGCATTTTGGGAAGTGCTTATAAATGTTCTGATTTTTTCATCAGATAATGGCTATTTCCTGCGAAACCATGGATTGGAAAATTAACCAACGATGCATGAAGAATCAGTCCGGGTATATTTTTTATGTTATTCTTTACTTGGTAGTGCCAGGATATTGGGACAATCCGAGATTGGAAATTGCTTCAAAACAGCCCTTTTCAACCCATAGAACTGTATAACCTGAATGAGGATCCCTATGAAGAAAATAACATTATAGCGAAAAATAATGAGGTTTTTCAAAAATTAAATGCGTACTTAATGACACATTTTCAGGAGGGAGGGAAAACACCCTGACAACAGCCTGATTAAAACTGCCAACTTTACCAACAATAAAAACAAGATCAAAAATGAAACCAATTAATCCCAAAATTAGCTTAGGCATAGGTTTGCTAGTCAGTTGTTTGTTGTCATCTTTAAATCCAGCTTTGGCTTTCCAAAAGACGGACGCTCCAAATATTATCGTGATTTTTGCAGATGACCTGGGTTATGGCGACCTTGGTATCTTTGGTCACCCTTCTATCAAAACGCCGAATTTGGATAGAATGGCCTATGAAGGTCAAAAATGGACCAACTTCTACGTTGCGGCTTCAGTGTGTACGCCAAGTCGAGCAGGTCTCCTTACCGGAAGGCTACCGATACGATCCGGTATGAGCAGTGACACCCGACGTGTACTTTTCCCCAATTCTAACGGGGGCCTTCCACAGTCGGAAATTACAATCGCCAGGGCATTAAAAGGGAATGGTTACCAAACAGCAGCGATAGGCAAATGGCATCTCGGGCATCAATCACCTTATTTGCCTACCGACCATGGTTTTGACAGTTATTTTGGAATTCCCTATTCCAATGACATGGACAAGGTGGAGAAAACTGATCATTTTACCCTTGCTGAAAATGAAAGGTACCAGGCATACAATGTACCGCTTATGAGGGATAAGGAAATAGTGGAGCGACCTACGGATCAGCGTACTCTTACCAAAAGGTATACCGAGGAAACGGTAACAAAAATTAAAGAATTTAAAGAGGAGCCATTTTTCATTTATTTGGCACACAATCTCCCGCATATACCGTTATTTAGATCAGCAGCATTTAAAGACCAGTCGCTGGCAGGTATCTATGGCGATGTTATTGAGGAAATTGACTGGTCCGTCGGACAGATTCTAAATGCTTTAAAGGAGGAGGGTATTGCTGAGAATACATTGGTAGTTTTTACCTCTGATAATGGTCCCTGGCATACTTTCAAGACCCACGGTGGATCGGCAGGGTTGCTCAGAGGCGCCAAAGGAGGCACCTTTGAAGGAGGGATGAGAGAGCCTACGATTTTCTGGTGGCCGGCCCAAATCAAGCCGGGAGTGGTTATGGACATGGCGACAACCATGGATTTGCTCCCTACTTTTTGTGCAATATCGGGAACCGATTTACCTGGTGACCGGGTGTATGACGGATTTGATATCTCCGCCCTGATTAAAGGTACAGGAAAAAGTGAAAGGGAAACTGTTTTTTACTATCGAGGGCAAAAGGTATATGCCATCAGGAAAGGTGATTACAAAGCCCATTTTATTACACAGCTTGAATACAACAGCCCAACGGCTCATCCCGTGACCAATCCTCCGGTAACGTTAGAAAATTCGGCCACGGTTTTAGACACACCATTATTGTATAATGTCAATGCGGATCCCGGAGAGCGGTTTAATATTGCAGCCGACCACCCGGAGATTATAGCTGAAATAAGAAAGGTATTGGTTGAACATAGTGCTGGAATTGTACCAGTTGAAAATCAACTTGAGAAGTAACTTTCAATCTGGCCTTTTCTTTTAATAAAATGTTCCATTCCATGTGACTTTAATTATCACGGAAAATCAGGGATATGGAGATACGGGATTTAGAGGCAATCCACATGTAAATGCACCTGTGCTGGATAATTTGGCTGAAGAAAGCAAATGACGACATCTGCTTAAACCCCTGCGGTGAAGGTTTTAAGATACAAAGAGGATCAAAAACCACATGGCATACGTTGACCATAAGGTGCACCATACAACCAGACAGAGAATTCAAGCCAACAAATTAATATATATATTTTATCAATGGGGGCAAGGCGGAAAAATTTAAACGCAAATAGTTAATTTGGATGGATTTTTGTGATAATAATAAACAAACGGATAAAATTATGAAAAGAATTACTAATAGTTGTAAATATATGTTGACTATCCTATTCTTCGTGATGGTTCAATTTCATAATTTGGTGGCCCAGGCTGTGGAGTCACCCGAGGAATATCCATTGAATCCTTCTCCTTACAGGGTTGTTTTTTACATCATCATTTCATTCATCGTGGTTGCGGTGGCGTTCAAATTACTTTACAGGCCAATGAAAAAACCCAATCCCTAAAAAGCAAAAGGAGAACGGTGCCAATGGATGATAGTACGTTTTTTATATTTAATGATTGTTTTTTTGTAAAATGACCTTTCCTTTTTAACTTGAAACCTGTAGCGTGCCGGATACCGCATTTATGACCCCGCTAGAAATATTCAACCCCATCAAATAGGATTGCCTGTTCGGGAATGAGATATCATCCTGAATCCGATTACGCCGGATCCAGTCCATATAGACAACAGCTATGAAAATTAAACGGTCAAAAAGAAAGTATGAATAGGTTTTTAAGGTTCGTATTTTTTCTTTTAGCGGTATTGCCCATGCTTCATTCCTGTGTGGAAAAAAGTAAGCCAACTTTCATCAATTTTTAAAAATTTTTTGTAAATTTGACACTATCCTTCAAAACAAAATTGTTCAAAAGGTTTTAGTGAATAAACTCGAAATATGGATAGCTTAGGCGAAACAGTAAGAAAACTACGGGAAGAAAAGGGATTGCCCCTTAGGACAGTTGCAGCATACCTTGATATAGACCAGGCCATTTTAAGCAAAATTGAAAGGGGACAACGCAACGCAAACCGCAAACATGTGGTGAAACTTGCGGATTTTTTTAAGGTAGAAGAAAAAGACTTGCTTGTTTCCTGGCTTTCTGACAAGTTGCTGTATGAAGTGGCCGACGAAGATGTGGCATTGAAAGCCTTGCAGGTTGCGGAGCAACAGGTTGGCTACAGGGCAGCCAATAAAACCAGCATAACAACAACTATCAATACTATAAAATCTGTATTGAAAAATGATGGGAGGGTTGCAGCTGCATGGCTTTGGGGTTCAATGGCTAGAGGAGAATCAAGACCCGACAGCGACGTGGATATCATGATAGAATTGAAAAGTTTGAAAAAATACTCCATGTTTGACCTATTGGATATTGCACATTCAATAGAACTAAAAATCGACAGAAAAGTGGACCTGGTGGAGAAAGGACAATTGAATGATTTTGCCCTGAAAACAGCTGCTAACGATTTGCTAAAAATCTATGGATAAGCCAACGCCAAGAGAAAGAGTGGAGCAAGTGCTTGAAGCAATCAGGTTAATCAGGGAATTTGTTGCAAATGTGCATGAAACGGAATTTCTGGAAGACAAAAAAA
>JBBQXZ010000129.1:0-12464 GCA_038209145.1 Cytophagales bacterium
TGGTTGAACGCCTCAACAGATACCCCATCTGATTTTTCCCCTGGTTCGTATTCATTACTTAATAATTACCAGTTTGATCTCAATCTAATGCCCCTTGCAAATATTTTTTTCCACCTTAAACTTTAAAAAAAAGATATGAGACTAATTTTAATTGCCTTTTTATTTTATTTTCTAGTTTCATTCGTTGGTTATTCGCAAACCAATTCTTCGGTGATACCTTTGAAAGAGGACATTATACCGTTGAGTAAGTACGAACTGGGCGTTAATACCTATTTTGCCGTTGACCGTCTTTTTGACCAGTCTGTAAGAGCCCCTATGGAATTGCTTATCCGCAAGCGAATGAATAAAAAAAACCAAATGCTACGGTTAAGGGCATTTGGAGATTTACAACGGTTGAAATATGTGGAATTTACATATACCGATCAGAGCCATGATTTTTTGTATGGGCTTGCCTTGGGCTACGAGTGGATAAAGCCCATTACTGAAAGATGGGTGGGTTACTATGGGTTGGATCTGGAAGGCAGTCAGAAGCGCTCTTTCGACACCAATACACGGGATGGCTATGACCCCGAAGCGGATCCCTATACCTTTAGGGAGAAAACACACAGCTATCGGCATACCGATAGAATCGCCCTATCGTCCTTGTTGGGAATTCGGTTCTTACTTTCCAGGAGGCTATTGTTAAGTACGGAATTTCGACTGGCCAACTCCATGGAATGGACCAAATCGGGTGAGGAATACGCAACCAAACCGATGGAAGGGGATGGGAACTATCTGATTCAGACCAGGTCAGAGGAATCAATCAAAGATAGGGGGATACGTTTTAGGCCTTACACGGGAATCTTCTTAAACTACCGGTTTTAGGTGAAATCAAAATTCCCTGTCGTTCCAAGTTCTGAAAGGAGTAGTGAGTGTAGACAAACGGTGAAGATGGATTGCCAAAAAATAAAACCGGACTTTTGTCATTCTTAAATTTAGTCTATGGTTTTTTTAATTAATAGTCATTTTCACTTATATTTGGTGACAGTTAAGTCAGATGTTTTGAATTTTGAAGGATAGCTTCAAAGCTGTTTAGAGGGGTATGCGAGGATATTTTTTATTAGTGCTTGTGAAAATGCTTACGGCTGTGGTAATTTTTGCCCAGAATACTGGGGAAGCTGTTATGCACCATTTGGCAAAAGCAGAAGCTTTACAGTATGAACTTAAAGATTCGGCAATTTATCACACTTCCATGGCCGAGAAATTGTCTTTGAAACTGGACGATAAAGCCTTGCTGGCGAAGACATACAACCGTCAGGGAGCAGTTCATTATGTTTCGGGGAATTATAGTAAAGCCATGGAAAGATTCACCATGGCATGGGAGATGTTCGATGAGTCAGGTGAAAAGGCAGGGAAGGTTTTTGCATTAAACGGCTTGGGATTGATCTACCTGACTGAGGGTGATTTTGATCAGGCCATTCAGTTGTGGAAGCAATGCCTTGAAATAAACAGCGTACTGGAAGATTCTATTTCCATGGCAAAAAACTTGTTCAACATGGGCATAGGATATAGCGAGCTTGACCAACACGATAAAAGTTATGCTTCCTATACCGGGGCTTTGAATCTTCTTGGGGATAATGAAGGCCACCTATTAAATTTGATGGTTAAGAACCGTATAGGGAAGCATTTTTTTGATATTGGGGATTTTCAGCCATCACTTGACTATTATTTGGAAGTTTTAGAAAATGTAGCTACCATTAGCACCTGGGAGAAGGCTTATGCGTACACAGGGCTGGGGGAGGTCTATTTGGGCATGAGTGATCGACAAAAGGCGGAGGAATATGGGAAGAAAGGCTACGATGCGGCGAAAGAGATAGGCGCCCACTGGGACCTGGAACGTGTGACGTTGCTTTTATCAAAACTTTACCATGAAAATGGTGATCTATCCAACGCGTTATTTTTTACCCAACAGAATAAAGTGCACAGCGACAGTCTTTATTCCTCCTCGAAAAACCGACAAATTTCCCGACTACAACTGAAAGTTTCTCAGGAAGAAAACAAGAAGCTGCATGCCGAAAATCAGGCGAACCTCCAAAAAGTCAAGTTTCAGAATATTGCCTTGCTTCTGGCATTGGTGGGCTTGTTGGTTTTGGGAGCCCTGATTTTTGTTTTCAGCAAAAACATAAAACTAAAAGAGCAATTCAACAGTGAGCTCAAAGAAAAGAATAGATCCATAGAATTCCAGAAGGAGCAAATCAACAAGCAGAATGCGAGCCTTTTGGCAATAAACCAAACCAAAGACAAGCTTTTTTCCATTTTATCCCACGACCTTCGTTCTCCCATTCACTCCATCTTGCAGATATTGGAAATGAATCAGCTAGGTTATTTCGATGAAATTGATAAAAACGAAGCGATGGATTTACTGTACAAGCAAGTTTCTCAAACCGACCGGATGCTCAATGACCTGTTGAAATGGGCGAATGAGCAAACGGACAACATCCATCCCAGATTCTCCGCAGTGGATGCAGGCCAAGTGATTGAGGAACTTATAGCCGTGTATGAATTTCAGGCAAAAGCAAAAAATATTCAGGTACACCATCATCCCAGGCAACTATCATCCTTATGGGTTGATATAAACCAATTTCGAATAGTTTTCCAGAATTTACTTCACAATGCGATGAAATTTACTCCTGCTTTTGGAGATATATCCATATTTTACGAAGAGGACATTTACACGGTTACCATACATTTGAGGGATTCGGGTGGGGGCATGGATGAACAATCCATGCTTAGTTTTACAGGTAAAAAAGAAGTACGCATGCATTCTCACGTCGGAACTGCCGAGGAAAAAGGGTCAGGTTTGGGTTTACTTCTGGTAAGACAATTTGTAGCGCAAAACAAGGGAACCATTCACTTGTCGAATTTCCCGGGTAAGGGAACGGAGTTTATTGTTTCTTTCCAGAAGGCTGATATGCATAAATTCAACACTTAAATCAAGAATATTCTAAAGGCATGTAAGATATTCTCAACATCCAAGTCGGAAATTATTTGGTAAGTGCAAGTTTGACCATAATAAATTCGGAGATATTTTCCTGGTCAATGACACCTAAAAAGAGGTTGTCCTCATACACCAGTGCTATTTTTTGATTTCCGGAGGACATTATTTTGTATGCCTCCTCCAAAGGTTGATAGACCTCAAGTTTCAAAGGGGACAGATTGGCTACCTTTTCCACTTCAGTAGCTTCGTTTCCTTCCTTTAGGCCTCGCATTATCTCTTCTCTACTAAGGATACCAACAGGTACATCGTCTTTGACCACTACAAACTGGGTTGACTGCCCATCCAGGAGTTTTTCGATAGCTTTGGATAGGGGCGCGTCAAAGGCAATGACAGGAAACTTCCGCATCAACACATCCTGTACCAGGTAGCCTTTCAACAAGGAGGTTTGGGTGGTATATGTAACTTCCGCCTGAGCCCCCAAAAAAACAAAGATTCCAATTAAAATCAATATTGGGTTGTAAAACAATCCGATAAAGACAAAGGCTATCCCCATGAACTGGCCGATACTCCCCGCGATTTGGGTGGCTTTTACTCTTGGGATCCGGAGTGAAAGCAAAGCTCTGAGCACCCTCCCTCCATCCATCGGAAAAGCAGGCAGCAGGTTGAAAAGGGCCAAAAAAAGATTGGCTGAGGCCAGAAACAGAAGGATAGTGCTTCCGTCAACGTGGGTGTCTTCTACCAGTTCTATCTGAATGCCGGATAAGTAAACAACAATCGAAAGCAAAAAGAAAATCACCAAATTCACTAAAGGACCCGCTAAAGCTACATGCAGTTCCTGTCGCGGATCCTCAGGTATTTTTTCCAGCCTTGCCAGTCCTCCGATAGGTAGCAACGTAATGTCCCGGGTTTTGATGCCATATCTCTGGGCTGTCAAAGCATGGCCAAACTCATGCAAAATGACACAGAAGAAAATAGCCAAAATGAATAGAAGAGACCACCCGGTTTCTTCAAGGGCTACGCCGGATCTTGAGTTGGAAATAATAATCCAGAGTAACAGAATAGAAAATGTCCAGTGTATGAAGACCTTAATTTCCTTATATTTTCCAATATAGAGCGATCCTTTCATGTCAATTTAAATTTTTTTATAAAATTAAGGCTTAATTTATGTTATTTTAAGAACAATTCAACTTCCTTTTAGAAACTAATAATCTGCAAAAGTAAAGGCAACCTCTTTTGACCAATTGGAAGCTTTGAAAATAGAAATAATGATTTCTCCAAAAATCAAACTTTGTAGCAATTGCCCACTTTCATTATCACCACCAACCTTAGGTAATTGAAAATATCGATTCATAAAACACCTGTAAACACGATTAAATCTTCCAAGAAAAAAATGTAATCCCCTGTCTGATGGGTGTGATGTCTATATCAACATTATGCTAGGGCTTACAGCGGATTTTTAGCAGTATTTTACTGAACAACTGGTTCGAAATTTCTATTCAGATTCCAATTCCTACTTCCACCTTGCGGATTCAAGGGACCAATCCTATCACCCAGGTGGCCTTCGTCTTTTCTTGCCTAAAAGGTGGATTTCAATGATATTTGTACCCAGTTTTAAGCATTTTATGCTGCTTATTGTTGCTGTAATTACCACCATATCAATGCCTGAAATGAGGGCAATACGGAATCTACCGAAGCCTAGGTGCGAAAAGGTATCACCACTAAGTAAATTGTCATCAAAGAACTTGGCCTGGCAAAAAATGAAGATCTCTTTCAGGGTCATTTATCATCAAAAAGTAACGGATTTGGTGAAATAAGCGGTATATTTGGAGTTTGAAAGGATCAACTAACTGGAACTGGAAGGGGTTCTTGGAGCGATGGAAAATAGGTGGAAGCGGGTGAAATCCAATAGAAGAGTATGCGTTGTGAGAATCTTATAGATTCAGGGGCAGGTCCAATCATTGACTTAGATACATTTCTTTCCATGACAGTTTCACCTACTGTCATCCCTGAAGAAATCATCAGTTCTAAAAATTGAAAATAAATCAAAATCCAGCATTTTTGGTCGCGGAAGCGTTCCTTTGGGTGGGAGCAGAAAAACCAAATCACCCAAGTGCAGGAGGCGTCTACAATAGGAGAAAATATTTCCCATCAACCGATAGAAGGGGCAGCCTATGTTTCTTCAAGAATATTCACCTATGGATTGTGTGCTGTAGGAGGTCGAGATAGAAAAAATATGTAGCTCCTGATGGAATACGTTAAGTTTAACTTGTTATATTAAAGAATATGTCTAAAAAATCAATTACACTCACGATGAAGTCTGACCATGAGTATGAGTCAGTAAATCCGACCGGAAATGTGGTGGGTATCGATATGTATACTGGGGATGAAAAAAATCACCAGTCCCCCATGGAGATGCTTTTATCAGCGCTTGCGAGCTGCTCTGCTATAGACGCCGTCCTTATGATGAAGAAAAAACGTAGGAATATAGGTGACTTTAAGATAGAAGCCAGCGGTGAACGGAACGAAGGAATACCGGCTTTTTACACCTCAATTCATTTGAATTTTACCTTGGTATCAACGGATGCTACCCCCGAGGAGTTTGAAAAGGTTGTTAAGTTGGCTGTAGAAAAATACTGCTCTGTCGCCTCCTCCCTGAAGCCCGCAATAACATTTTCCACTGTTTTACTTAGGCAGATATGAGAATAGTGCGGGAACTAGTCAAAGATGGTATTAGAATCAGCGTTTTTTCCTGGAATAATAAGTACTTGCTGAAGTTTGAAGTGGGTATGGTTGAACAGACGTTTAAGGTTAATGAATTGGATCTTGATTCGGAGAAAGATATAGACTTTTTTTTTGAAGGGGATTTTTGGGAGGGCATTAAAAAAAGATCGGATGAAATGCATCATATGCTTAGAAATCAACTGGAAAATATGTAGTTTTGAATTGGATTTAATTATTCAAAGATGAAATATAGGTTTTTGGTATTAAACTTTATATTAATAATTTCTTTCGGATGTAATACTGAAAGGAGATTTGATGATAATACCGAGCTTGAACTATTGGATTCAATAATAAGAACCCTAGAAGGTGAACTTTTGCCTTTAGAAAAAGAAATTACGGATTTGGCTGTTTTTTCATCCCTGTTATACGCCAGGGAAGACAGCCTGATTTCGGTTGCCGATAAGGGGAAATACACGATCGGTAGGAATGACTGGTTTTATAATCCCAATCTGGCAAACGATGAAAGTACGGTCTTTATTTCGCTTCTCGCACCTAACTTGGCACAATCAGTTGAGGAAGTTTATGTGACAGAGCCCTTGGACATGGAGTTCATAAAAATTGCCGGGAAATATCCCATGGTGGCCCAGGTTTATTATAATACTGGCAGTCAACTTTCCAGACTCTATCCACCCTACGACTTGGTCAATACCATTGATCCTGATATAGATGTCACTGCTTTTAATTTTTATTATTTGGGCGATGAAGTGAATAATCCGGAGAGAAAGCGTGTCTGGGTAGAGGATATTTATATTGACCCTGCGGGAAGGGGATGGATACTTTCCATTATTCATCCTGTGTATGTCGATAATGAGTTTAAGGGGGTTTTGGGAATGGACATAACCTTGGCAGATTTGATGCGGCATTTCCTTGATAAATTTGACGAAAGCCTGGTGATAATAGACCAAGATGGTACAATCGTAGCTGGGGCCTCCAAGGCAATTGAGACGTTGAGTTTGCCACCGTTGAAAAATCACACATATGTTCAGACAATACTTGCTGACAATTTCAGAAAAGAGGATTTCAATTTGTTTAAAAGTAAAAGTAAAGAAGTCAGGCAGATGGTGTTTAAATTTTTACTTGAAAAAGAAGGGACTTTTGAATTTAATTTAGAGGGCTATGATTACAAGGCTTATTGTAGCAAAATGAATTTGGTAAATTGGTATTTAATAAATCTTAAACATTGACATCGGAAAAATATGCGGATAAGTGGTGGCAAGGTTTCGGAAAAATTTTCATGGCTTTTTAGCTTAGGTATTTTTTCGGTTGTTTTGACGATACTGCTTGCCTTGTTTTTTTATCGGGCACTTTCAGGTAATTTGCTTGAATCACGACAGATTTTTTTAAATAAACAAGTCGAACTTGCCGCCAATGAAGCCGAGCGAAGATTTTCCAACCTCAATTCTGAAATTATATCCTTTGCCAATTCCCCAGAAAATTCCGGCAATTTAGATCTCGAAGTCCAAGCGGTATTTGACGATGCAAGGGCACGAAGAATCCTAAATAATTATTATAGCTTGATCGATACCCTTTATATTCAACAAAAGGCTATGACCGTATATTACAGGCTTAATACCAATAATTATTTTGAAAAAGGCACAGTTAAAAAAGAACTTACCAAGTCTTCGTGCCAGACTTGTCTTTTTGCGGGCTCAACGCGAAGCAATGTAAAGATCATGCTTAAATTGAATCTGTTGAATTTTTTCTCAGAATCCACCCTCAATTATTACCTGGGAATGGGAGCTTATAAATTTGTCTTTCAAAATGATGAATTACTGGAGCTACACGCATCCAACAATTTTAATAAGCAAGCCTTAAACAAATCAGTTTATGACCGCATATACCGCGAGATAACAGGAGGCTTGAGAGGAAGTTATGAAGGGGAACTTAATGATGAGTCTGGTAGTAAAATACCCGTGATTATCGCACAATATCCTTTTAAATTTCATGAATTGGGACAACGTTTTGGGTTTGTCTTTGTACAGGAGAAAGCACCGGTGACCTCGGGTATTTACGGTACATATTTCTTCATTTTCGCAGCCCTGTTTGTATTATTGCTGATTATTTTGGTTTTTATTTTCAAATTTGTAAAGACATCTCACGAAAAGAATCTATTACTTGAAAGAAATTCCAGCGAGTTGGAAGATGTGTTTAATCAGCAGACCATGCTGTTGCAACAAACCAAAGGATTTGTGTATTATCACGACAAAAACTGGAAACTGTATCAAATCAGCGAAAATGTCAAAAATGTTCTGGGATACGATACCAGAGAAATGCTGGGAATAGAAAAGAAAGATGTTTTTGATAATAATTTTCAGAACTACCTGGACGAGATAGAAAAAAGTGTGCGGGAAAAACTAGATTATTTTTATCACGAAACCCATATCCGGAGGAAAAGTGGCGAACAAATTAGGGCCAAATTATTTGAGAAATTGTTTTATGATGCTTCGGGAAAATTTAGTGGGGGAGTTGGCATTTGTACCGATATTGATGAGAAATACCTGGCAGACCAGGAATTGATAAAAAGTGAAAACAGGTTGAGGTCGGTGTTAAAGAGTCTTCCTGATATTATTTTCATTTATAATAATGAAGGAATATTTTTAGACTATTACGTACAGGATGAATCCATGCTCCTGGTGGCCCCGGAGTTGTCCATTGGAAAAAACCTTAAAGACGTGGTGCAGGGAGTGAAAGGGGAGGAATTAATGAAGGCTTTTTTTAAGGCAACGAGGACTGGTAAAATGCAAACCAAGGAAATTGAGCTCCTGCTTGACATTGGCCGAAGGTTTTTTGAAATCCGTTTTTTTAAATTGGACGAAAATCGCATGATGTCTGCGGCCAGGGATATTACTGCCCAAAAACTTTGGGAGAAAGGTCTCAAAGAAGCAAAAGAGGCAGCCGAGCAGGCAAACGTTGAGAAATCCCGCTTTTTGGCAAATATGAGTCATGAGATTAGAACTCCCATGAATGGACTATTGGGAATTATAGGCCTCTTACAAAATACGAAACAGACAGGTGAGCAAGAAAAACTTGTCAGGATTATATCCGATTCAGGGGAGTCTCTGCTTTCTATCGTCAATGACATTTTGGATTATTCTAAAATAGAAGCAGGTAAGTTGGAACTCAACCCACTGAGTTTTAATATCCGAAAGGAGCTGAACAGAATCATTAATGTGTTTACAGGTATGGCTCATCCTAAAAAAATTAAAATCCAGCTCAAAGTTGATGAAGATATTCCGGAATTTATCGAGCTTGATAAGGACAAACTCAGTCAGATTTTTGTAAATATTATCGGGAACGCCGTTAAATTTTCCCATTATGAAGGGAATATTTCGGTTGTAATAAAAGGAGAGATTTTATTTACTGACAACCTCATACTTCACTGTGTGATAAAAGACGATGGTATAGGTATACCCAAAGACAAGGTTTCACTGTTGATAATGCCATTTACCCAAGTAGAGGATTCACACAAATCCGAATATAAGGGAACAGGTCTTGGGTTGGCAATAGCAAATCGACTTATAGAATTAATGGGGGGCTCCTTGCAAATAGATAGTGAACTGGGGGCAGGATCGACATTTTCGTTTACCCTAATGGCCAGAACTAAACAGCAAGAATCACAACTTTTGAAAGAAGAAAACAACCTTGAAACCCCGCAAGACCTGAAAAACATTTCCAAAATATATCCTTTGGAAGTTTTGCTTGTAGAGGATAATGAGATCAACCTACAGTTCATGACCATGCTTATGAGTCAAATGGGATATGAGGTATCTGTGGCAACCAACGGACTGGAAGCAATTCAAATGGTGGAAAATAACAATTTTGAGTTGATATTTATGGATAATCAAATGCCGGGATTGGACGGAATCGAAGCCACCAAGATAATCCGAACCATTCCAAAAGGATACAGTGCGTCCATTATAGGGTTATCCGCAAACGTTTTCAAAACAGATATCGACACAGCAATCAAAGCCGGGATGGATGACTACCTGACTAAACCTGTACGGATCAGTGATATCATTGAAAAGATCAAGGATTGTTATCAGAGCCTAAACAAGAAAAAATGACAATTATAATAAAACACCAGCATTTTTTATCTCAAATAACTGTGCTGAGATCGAAATCTTCAAGGTAATTGGCAACTTGTTTTACAAACATCCCACCCAATGCACCATCCACAACCCGATGGTCATAAGTATGTGAAAGGAACATTTTGTGTCGGATGGCGATCACGTCTCCGGTAGGTGTTTCCAATACGGCAGGTTTCTTCACAATCGTTCCCACCGCCATGATGGCTACCTGGGGTTGCATTATTATGGGAGTCCCCATAATATTTCCAAAGGAGCCTACATTGGACAAGGTATAGGTCCCTCCTGAAAGCTCGTCAGGAGACAATCTATTGTCCCTTGCCCGCCTGGCAATGTCATTGATTTTTTTGGAAAGACCGTTTAAGCTATGAGTATCTGCGTTTTTAATAACCGGCACAATCAGGTTTCCGTTGGGTAAGGCTACTGCTACACCGATGTTTATATTTTTTTTTATTATGATTTGATCCCCTTCGACCGAAATGTTGATCATCGGATAGTCTTTCAAAGCTCGCGCAATGGCTTGTACAAAAAACGGGGTAAATGTAATGTTTTCGCCCTCCCGCTGTTTATAACCTTCTTTTATTTTATTTCTCCAAAGAACCAGATTAGTCAGGTCTGCTTCTACGAAAGAAGTAACATGTGCCGATATGTTTCTTGATTCGATCATGCGTTGGGCGATCATGCGCCGCATACGATCCATCGTGATAATTTCGTCCTCACCATTACTGATCTCAGGCCCTTTGAGACTTTTTGAGGTGCTGACAAAAGCCTTCTGATCACTGAGACGTACTTTCAAATAGGCAAACATATCCTCCTTGGTCACACGTCCATCTTTTCCGGTTCCGGGAATTTGGGAGAGCTCTTCTGGATATATGTTTTCCTTTTTGGCGATACTTTGCACCAGAGGTGAGTAAAATCTGGAGTCGTTCTCTGAACCTAAAGCTTTCACATTCGATGCAGTCGGTGCTAGCAAAACAGCCGTGTTTGCCGGGGAAAAGGTCAATACATCATCCTTTCGAGCCGATTTTTCATTCGTAGGGAGCTGACTTATAGTTTCCTCTTCATCGTTTATTTCTATTAGGGCAATGGGTTTGCCCACAGCAACCACTTCTCCTTCTTTTACCAGGATTTTTTTCAATATGCCCGCATTAATAGCAGGAACCTCGGTATCTACTTTGTCGGTGGCCACCTCCAAAACGGACTCATCCTGTTCTATATAATCCCCTTCCTGTTTGAGCCAGGTAAGGATAGTCCCCTCAATAATGCTTTCACCCATTTTGGGCATTATCATTTCTACCTCCGTCATGACAAACTATTTTATTGGGTTATATTGACAGGTTTAAAATTTAATTTCAAATTTTAAACTTATAATTGAGTATTCAAAATTTTCAATCGATTAACTCCAAGATGGACATTCGTAACAAGTTCAGTGCCGAAATAGCCGTCAGGTGAATATTTATAGTCCGGTCAGTAGTCAATTGCAGCAACTTAACAGCAACTCCTTTCGGATGGCTGCAGGCAATCCAAACGGTACCGACAGGTTTGTCAGGTGTGCCCCCATCCGGACCAGCAATGCCACTGCTGGCTATTCCATAATCAGCGGCAAACTTTGTTTTGACTGAGTTAGCCATTTCAATGACCGTTTGTTCACTTACGGCTCCGAAAGTCTTCAAGGTATCCGGGGATACTCCCAGTAGGTTTGACTTGAAATCATTGTGATAAGGAACAATGGCTCCTTGGAAGTATGCACTTGAACCCGGAATGCTCGTAATAAGATGTGAAATATAACCGCCGGAACAGCTTTCTGCAAATGCCACTGTCTTCCCTTTCGCTAGAAGTATTTGGCCTACCGCCTCTTGGAGACTGATTTTGTCGTAGCCGTAAATATATTTTGAAATTAAGGGATTGACTTTTTCCAATTGGTCCTCTACAGCAGCTTCCACATAGGCTTGGCTGTCTCCAAAAGCAGTCAGTCTAAGTTTTACTTCTCCCAATGAGGGGAGATAGGCCAACCTGACATGGGTCGGTAGCGATAGTTCCCAGTCTTTAATTAAGTCAGACAGCCAACTTTCGCCAATACCCACCGTTTTCACCAGCCTGTGATAAATCACGGGTAAGTCATACATCGCTTTTAACTTGGGAAGGACAAAATCCGTCATCAGTTTTTTCATTTCATGGGGTACTCCCGGCATGGACATCCAGACGGTTCCTTTTTCTTCAAACCACATACCAGGTGCTGTCCCCACTTCATTGGGCACATAGGTACACTTGGTGGGTAGGTGCGCCTGTAGCTTGTTGGTGTCTGTCAACTCCCTGCCTCTTCGTTCAAAAAAACCTCGGACGGATTCCAACGCTTCGGGAACTAGCTCAATACCACAATCGAAATATGCCGCAAGCACCGGCTTGGTCAAATCATCGGCAGTAGGTCCAAGGCCACCGGTTATCAAAACGACATCGGCGGTTTTTTCCGCAGCGTGGAAGGCATGTAGCATGTCCTGCCTGTTGTCCCCCACAGTCGTCCGACGCACTACCCGCACACCGATTTTATCCAACTCGTGACTGATCCAGAGGCTGTTTGTATATTGAATCTGTCCGTAAAGCAGCTCATCACCGATGGCTAT
>JBBQXZ010000130.1:0-12457 GCA_038209145.1 Cytophagales bacterium
AATTTTATTTCCTAAACCCCAGTGGTTTTGCGTATGAAGATTGAAATTAGGGAACAGAATAAAAGGACAGGTATACTGGCCGGTGGAAACTGGATTTTGGATTTCATTAAGATGATTGATATATATCCGGATGAAAATGCACTGGCCAATATCGTTGACCAGAAATCCGGCAATGGAGGTGCGCCTTTTAATGTCCTGAAGGCCATTTGCAAAATGTGTTTTACCATACCTATGGAAGGAGTTGGGGTATTGGGAGAGGATGAAAACGGACGTGATATCTTGCAGCAATGCTTACAACTGGGGATAGAAACTAGACAAATGAAATGCTTGGAAGGGGTTGGCACCTCCTTTACCGATGTGATGACCGTCTGTGCAACAGGGAAACGCACTTTTTTTCATTACAGGGGAGCAAATGCCCTGTTGGAGGAAAAGCATTTTGATTTTCAGATTTCAGAGGCAAAAATCTTTCACCTGGGCTATCTGCTTTTGTTGGACCATTTGGATAAAATCCATCCCGATGGTTTGTCCGGTGCTGCCAAAGTTTTAAAAAAAGCAAAAGAAGCAGGAATGATTACTTCTGCTGACATTGTAAGTGAACAATCTGACAGGTATCATAAAGTCATTTCTCCATCCCTTCCGTTTATTGATTACCTTTTTATCAATGAATTGGAAGCTCATAAACTTACTGGAATCCAGCTAATGGACATGGAAGGAGAGATTTTGATTTCAAATGGATATCAGGCTGCAAGAAAGATTCTGGAAATGGGGGTGTTGAGTTGGGTGATTGTTCATTTTCCTAAAGGAGCCTTGGCATTGGATAAGAAGGGACAGCAAATCCTTCAGCCCGGGGTGAATTTGCCCAATCATTTGGTCAGGGGAACTGTTGGTGCCGGGGATGCATTTGCTGCCGGGGTACTTGTGGGGGTTCATGAGGGCTGGGAAATGAAAGAAAGCCTCCTTCTTGGGGTTTCCGTTGCCGCCAGTAGTCTCATGGATAGCACTGCTTCCGAGGCCATTTTACCTTGGAAGGACTGTCTTGGGTTGGAAAAAAAATTTGGTTATCGAAAGTTATAATATAAATTTCAATGGCAAAATTATATTATCCCACATTGCAACTTTTCTGGGTTTTACGAGAAATTTCGGGCCAATTTGGATTTAATTCTGGAAAAAAATGATAACCCCGGTATTTTTTTCTTCGCACCAACCTGAATGTACATGATGAGGTTGTTCTCTGGAACATTTAAAACACCTTCAGGAAAATATAGAATGCGTTCCGAACACTATAAACCGACTTGGACTTGTGTCCGATTTATCGCAAAAACGATGGTGCAACAATGGAGCACCTGCATCTGGGAATATTGGCTTACTGGCTATGAATAAGTAAGGTATCAACCCAAACACAATGGGATAAAAAGCTGCTGGGGCGAAATTGTTAGGATCGGGAACACCCAAAAGGTATTCACCACATCGGGAACCACCACATACGACAAAACCATCACCACCCGAAAATGCACCTTGCTTAATGATAATCTAAAGCTAATTTAAAGTATCCCCCAAACCAAACACCAGCCATTTACCAATTGAAAATCTGTAGGACACAAACTGAGATTTAAAAAACAGAACAGTTTAAAAATCAACAACCTAGTATAGCTGTAATCTGGTTTTAAGCCATGTCTTATACTAATTCGTCTGATTTTCTGGTGAAAACCAACACGAATTACAAATCCTATTTCATAATCCGGATTAAACTTTTTGGGTTCTTCAGGAAACGGTCGAGGAAAGCAAAGCTCTCCTCACCATTTATAGTGTGTCCATCATTAAAATAGGCAATTGTGGTGGCACCTTTACTGTTAATATTTGCATAATGCCTTCTGACCTTGGCATATTCATAAGCCACCCATTTATCCGTACCGACTGCATCTTTATGACCTCTTTCGACCATAAATGGTCTTGGGGCAATTAAAGCCGCCATTTCAGCATAATTAAAAGTATTGGCCAAGTTCCATTCGGGGATTTCATATTCACCGGTAAACGGATAGCTGTTATAAGCTTCATAACCTGTACTTGCCACTTTACGCACCCACTCATTAAAGTCTCCCGAGCAAATGGACAGGGCATATCCTTCCACAAGGGCAGGCACCCGCATGGCTGTTTTTCCTCCATAAGAAAGGCCGTAAAACCCGATTTTATCAGCAGCTACAAAAGTCTGTTGCCCCAACCAGTCCACTATTCGCTGATGTTGTCCGGTAATGATAGAGTAAAGCGATAGACCCAGAGGATTGGCTTTTCTTTGCAAAACACGGAAATCATCACCTCCCCAATACAGATTATGGGGAGCAAAAACCACATATCCCCTATCGGCCAGATCCGAAGCAAAACCTTTATAAGCCGCAAATGCACTGGCATTCAAATCCTTGGTTAACACATCTTGGGGTAAACCTTCCAAACCATGCTGGCAAACTACTGCGGGTAAAGGGGTATCAGGGTTGATTCCTTTAGGTATAAGCAAAATACCCCAGGCAAAAACTCCTTCCCATACATCTAATTTCACTTCATAAGCTGTCCATTGGTCTGTTTCTGCATATGGTCTCGCCTTGGCGTTGGCAGGGACATCAGGGTTTGGTAATTTTCCAATTACCTCCCATAACCTTGCCCTATGCCCAGACTTGACGGTTTCCACATTTTCGGCATTTGTTTCGAGGGTTTGCCAAAAAGTTTTTTCCCGAACGGCCTCTGTGGCAGGAATCAGTTGCTGTAGAAGTAATTCCATGTCTCTTACTGATCTTTGTTGGCGTTCCTCAGGGTCTGGCCAGGATGCAGGTAAACCAATTGATAAAAGAGCTGGGTCTTTTACATTCAATCCAGACTTTACACCCAACTCCTCCAAAAATGAAGCCATTGCTTCATTTGAAGGTTTAACCGCTGAAAAAGAACCTGTCCCATCATAAAAAGTAAGGTGACTCTGCCCATTGGGCAACATTGTTTTGGCACGGCTCAATTCTGCTTTTACAGTTGAAAGTTCAGGGATTTTTAGCTCTCCGGGGGCAGCCCCATTTCTGCCGGGGGATGTTGTTGGCGGCCCGGAAGATTCGGGATACATGGAATAATCAATAAATAGTTTTCGTGGCCATGACATGACTGCCAGCTCGGCATCCCCAAACTTCTTTAGCAAACCAAAAACATTTCTATAAATAGGTTCTCTCCATAGCTCTTCTCTCTGATCAAAATAACCACTTACCAGTGCGGTGGAAATCCGGGTGTCTAATGCGGTGGCATAAAGTGTCAACAACCCACCCTCTCCATGGCCTGCCACACCTATATTTAATTGGTCACCAAATAGGTCATTTCTTGTCATAAACCAATCTATTGCGGCCAGAACCTTCTGAAGTTCGTAACCAATCACATGCCTGCCCAAGATAAATCCCTGTCTGTAGATCCACTCTCTGTGCGGTTGGTTGGTAAATTTCCCATGAATAGAACTACCTGAAAAAGTGTCCTGACGGCTAAGCAATACAGGAACCAGTACTTCAACACCGGTGTCAGCCAATTGACTTGCCAGGCCAAAACCAGCGCTAGACTCTCCCCGCATGCCCGCAGATACCTCAGGTTCTATTCCCGCATCTGGAATAAATACCACCCTGGCTTTGGTTTCGCCTTTGGGCCTGATCAATAAACCTTCTGCAAAAAAATCAGCATATTCACCTTCAAAAACCCTCCATTTGACAGCACTGATGCTAAGTTTTTCATTTTCGAATATATATGGTTCTAATCCTGCACTCCCCTCATAACTCATGTAAGGAGAAGATCTTTTATTCACTATTCCTAAAATCTGCCGCAACTCCTCTCTTTGGGAACGGATGGAAGCATCAAAAGCAATGGGACTGTTAAAATCTCTCTGCCAAAAACCAGGTCTATTTACCTTGCTTTCTTGAAGGGATTGGTCCAAAAAGTCAGCTATCCCCTTCATCATGTTGTTGGGCAAATCAAACTTTTCTTCCAAGAGACTTGCCTGAAAAGGAAATTTTACCTCGGATTGTGCCAGGCTATTTTCACAAACCCCTACCCATAGGATAAAAATACCCATCCAAAACCTGGTGCATGATAAATAGGTTGCTTTCATCATTTTTCTTGAGTTTTTGCGTTTTTATACTGCTAGTACTTTATCTGCCAGGATAGCGGATATATTTCTTTTAATTATAGTATCTCGCAACGGTATTTGAAATGGAAAATGGCAATAACCCCTATTCACCTATTGCGTCGCCTTGTCTGCCAATAAACTAAACAGGTTGAAAAGAATTGTTATTTGGAATCAATTCTGATATTATAAATCCTGATACTTTGCTTTAAGTAACATTATCCAACAAGAGGCAACCATTTAACAGTTTAAAAGCCGACAATTTCCATTGTAAATCCGCCTTGAATTTCTCATACCATTTCCGATCTATCTTTAATTCTAATTCCCTGCAGCCCAGTAAATCTACAGTTTTCGCAATTTGTAGCCCGTATCTGATTAGATGGAGAAATATTAAAGTCATAATTGGGATTGATATCAAATAGATTTGACCCAATAAATCCATCATTACAATCCTCCATTAATAAGCCATAGTCGTATCCCTCCGCATGGCATTTACCATGATTACCACTCCTATGCATTGTTCAAATCAATCTTCATCATCACATCGATTAGGACATTTCCTGTTAGGCTGATAATATAGGGACTTCAATCATATAATACAACAACGTACATCACTACAATTTGAAAATCCAACAAAATGATAAATAAAGGATGTAAGGACACCTCGGCTCCTGAATAATGGGCTATCTTGGTTCAAGTTGTGTTAGATCACTTCCCAATCGTTTTGGCTTATCCCCTGTTAGATTAATTCTTATCCTTTCTGCACTTGTCCTCCCTTAAATTCCCAAAAGTCTTTTTAATTATTCCTATTTAAACAGATTTTTTATTTTCTGAGCAGACTTTACTTTAATGTCTCCCAGAAACTACGCCAACTAACATAACATTATCTCTTTATTTAAACCCTGAAATTAATATTTATTTTAGCGTTTAGTGGGAAGGAGTTTTTCTGAAAGATAATATTAGTAATTTGAAATATAATAGAAGATATGTAATAAATTAAAACATAATTTTGAACACATTAATCAAATCCTGATAATGTAAAAATAGCTGAAAATAATGGCACTAATTCTAAAATTTGAAAAAACATAAGTGAAATATGGTATATATAAAGAATCCATCACATATTAAATATTGGGTTTTTCTGACATTACTTTCCAAATCCGTTTTTCTTTCCTATTGTAATAAATTAAAACTTCATTTACTTGTACTTATTCCAATTGCAGGGCCTAGTGGTTTCTTCCCTGTTTTATGGGTAAAAAGCCTCCGCTTATATTCTTGGTGCTTCTTCCTTATATTATTACTTGGGTCTTCCCTAAATGCGCAGACCAAACCACTTGCTAAAAAACAGGTTTTCAAAGCAGGGGCAGCAGCTTCAAAAATAACTCCTCCAATAGGAAGCATAATGGGTAACTCTTATGGAATAACTGTATCTAAGGGCATTCATGACGACCTGTATGCAAAAACACTTGTTTTTGAAAGAGACGAAACGAGAGCCGTATTCATCGCTTTGGACCTAATCAGTTTGCCTCATCAGTTAGTTATTAAAACCAGGGGGTTGATAAACCAAAGAACCGGAATTCCAAAGGATAATATTATCATGACAGCAACACATGTTCATGCCGGTCCTCAGTTGAATCCTTTATTTTGGGACGCAGTCGGAGCTCTGCCCAGGCAAAAAAGTGAAGATTATCTGGAAGCACTTCCGGATATGATTTTAGAGAGTGTTATTACGGGAATTCAACGGCTCCAACCTGTCCGGGTTTCTATAGGCAAAACCAAGCAGAATGCGGTTAATTTTAACCGGAGGTTCTTGATGAATGACGGCAGTTTCAGAATGAATCCAGGCAGATTGAACCCAAACACGGTCAGGCCTGCTGGCCCTGTAGATCCGGATCTTTCCCTCGTATTGTTTGAAACCATGGATGCTAAACCGATGGCCGTGCTGGTTAATTTTGCCCTTCATGTTGCTGTGGTTAGCGGTGACCGGTTCTCTGCGGATTTTCCCGGCAAAATATCCAATCTGATGCGGGACGTTTATGGAGAGGATATGGTGACAGTTTTCACCAATGGCACTTCCGGAAATATTAACCATGTCAATGTTAATCTTCCCAATTCACTTGGAGGCTTCGAAGAGGCTGCACGTATAGGAACCATTCTGGCTGCCGATGTAATGAAGACTTTGCCCACTCTTCGCCAAATACCAATTAATGATCTTAAGGCCAGGACTGAGCCTGTGGTTTTGCCGGTTGAATCTGTTTCACAGGAGGAGGTGAAATGGGCTGAGAACATCATTGACCTGTATGTAGGCAACTCCCCGCCTCCTTTCAATGATGTAGTAAAGGCCTGGCGGATTCTGGATCTGGCAAGCATGGAATATAGGGACCGGATACCTACCACTACTGTTCCATTGGTCAGGGACGGATCCGGAATGCAAAGCGAGGTTCAAGCCATAAGTTTTGGAGATGAACTGGCCCTGGTTGGTTTCCCCGGTGACGCCTTTGTGGAGCTCGGGTTGGGCATAAAATTAAATTCCCCATTCCCGTTTACTATTGTGAACGAGCAATCTGGTAATGGTACCATCAGCTATGTCCCGAACAGGAAAGCCTTTCCGGAGAGTGGCTATGAAGTAATTAGTGCACGTTTTGAGTCTGGGGGTGGAGAAATATTGGTAGATGCAGCCATTCGGATCCTGATAGAGCTTTACGAATTAAAGTAGAATCCAATGGGTTACATACTAATTTTAGAGGAGGTATTATTGGAGAAATTCTTTGAAATTTAATTATTGAAATATGTTAAAATTAACCACCATCTTTCTAGGCCTGATTTTATTTGTTGGACCGTTTTTTACGGAAATGGCAATTGAAACTGAAAACAAACCCCGCTCCCCGAATATTGATCCGGTGAAAAAACCTAACTTTATTCTCATTTTTTGTGATAATCTTGGTTATGGTGATATAGAACCATTTGGTTCCCAAATGATCCGAACACCGGGTCTGAATAGGATGTCACTTGAAGGGCGTAAGTTCACCCATTTTTATGTAACTGCCGGAGTTTGCACCCCTTCCCGTGCCTCTATCATGACAGGTTGTTATGCCCAGCGCGTGGGAATGCATTTAAATCCAAGGGATGGGGCTGTGTTACGGCCCATTTCTCCATATGGTCTTCATCCCAATGAAATTACCCTAGCGGAAATGCTAAAAGAGCAGGGATATCAAACAGGAATTATAGGGAAGTGGCATCTGGGAGACCAATCGGTATTTCTTCCAAATGCGCAAGGCTTTGATTATTTTTATGGAATTCCCTATAGTGATGACATGACGCAGGAGGTAGGCAAGCGTTTGGGGAAAAGGTTTGATGGAGCGCATTGGCCTCCATTACCGGTGATGGAAAATGATAAAGTGATCGAAGCAGGGGTGGACCGTAATTTGCTTACCAGGCAATATACAGAAAAAGCCCTGTCTTTTATTGAAAAAAACAGGGATCAGCCTTTCTTTCTATACCTTCCGCATGCCATGCCAGGGAGTACTTCAAAGCCTTTTGCCAGTGAGGCTTTTCGTGACAAAAGTAAGGGCGGTCCCTGGGGAGATAGTGTAGAGGAGCTGGATTGGTCTGTTGAACAGGTTATGGTTAAGTTGGAGGATCTGGGCATGGAACAGAATACCCTGGTAATTTTTACTTCTGACAATGGTGCACCGATGACAGAAGGTGGGTCGGGTTTTGAGCGTGGCACCAACTCGCCATTGAATGGAAGGGGCTATACCACAGCAGAAGGTGCTTTCCGGGTACCTACTATCATGTGGTGGCCAGGTACCATACCAGCCGGAACTGTCTGCGCTGAATTCTCCTCCACCATGGATTTATTACCGACATTCGCAGTTCTTTCGGGAGGGGAAATCCCAAATGACCGCATCATTGATGGACATGATATTTCTCCGCTGGTGTTCGGCGAAAAATCAACAGCTTCTCCTTACCAGGTTTTTTATTATTATTATACAGACCAGCTACAGGCTGTCAGAAGCGGTCCCTGGAAGTTATTCGTCCCATTGAAGGAGTTCGATCAACATCCCCATTTCAAAAAAGGAGAAAGCTCCTTACCCTTGTTGTTTAATGTGGTGGAGGATATTTCATCCTCCAATAATGTGGCTGATCAGTTTCCTGAGCTTGTCATGGAATTGACGAATTTGGCTGAAATAGGGAGGGAGGATTTGGGAGATAAAGACCGTTCAGGAGCCAATATCAGAAATCCGGGTAAAATAGAAAACCCGATACCAGTGACCATGTATTGAGAACGAAGGGCCAATTTGCCCGATAACCTGATCAAGGTAACCATTGGTGCAGGAGATGCATTTGATGCTTTGCTAATTGAGGGGGTTTGGAGGATTGGGAAATGAAAGATAGCCTTCTTCTAATAGTTTACTTCCTGCAAATAGCCTTATGGATAACAGTCCATCTGAGGAGAAATTGCCTTGGAAGGATAGAATGGAATTGGTAAAAGGAATTGATTAATATCGGTTATGATCTAGTTTAAATTTCATTGTTAAAAATAATTAAACCACCATGCAAGAAACATTAATTGAAAATCAATCCAAAAAAGGAGATGAAGTCAGGTCAAGGTTACCCCAATCCAAACGGCTGGGCTTTTGGAGCAATACCTTTATACTTTGGGGTTTGGTCCTTACTGTTACCAGTTTGCTGGTAGGCGGTTTGGTAGGTTCACAACTTTCCTTTAAAGAAGCCATCATTGTAATTGCCATGGCGGGGGTTTTTAACAGCCTTGTGGCCATATTAATTGGTATTATAGGAGCAAGGACCGGTTTTACCAGTGCTATGATTTTCAGGTATTCCTATGGTAATAAAGGGGTTTTGCTTCCGAATTTCATCATAGCCATCACCACTGTTATTTGGTTTGCCGTTATTTTGAACCTTACCAGGGATTCATTTGTAGGAATTGTAGGCGTGACCAGCGAATCTTCTGTGCTCTTTTGGGGGATTACCCTTTTAATGGCCGTTTTATTTCTGATCCCTGCCTATAAGACAATGAAATGGATTGCCTATGTGGATTATCTGGCCGTTCCTGCCATTGTATTTATTTTAATAGCCACCGTTTGGGGAGCATTGGATGCAGGAGGGGGATTGATGGCCATCATTGAGAAATCCCCTGCGGCATCTGCTTCTGCCTTCGTGGTATTCACTTCTGCTGCAGGGGGCTGGTTGCATGCCAATACGGTTATATCAGATTTTACGAGGTTTTATAAAAGCGGTAAACAGGCAGCCATCGGATTGTTTTTAACCTTTGGTGTGATGATGATCTTTCAATATATTGGTGCCACATTGGGAGCACTTGCCACCGGGGAATGGAATATCTTCCTGATTATGGACCAGTTTGGACTTTTGGAAATTTCCTTCCTTGCTATATTTCTTGGTTCTTGGTCCACTGCCATGGCAGCAATTTATTTCGGTGCCAACATGATGGCCACGCCACCAATGCCCCAATATAAAACCGAGGAGAAAAACAGAAAGCTGGTTTTATTGATTTCCTGGGGAGTAGCTCTCTTTTTTGCATGGTATGGTCCGGATCAGATCTTTAATTTCTTCCTTCAGTTTTTATCCTGGTTGATCGGCCCTATCGCAATAACTGTCATTATAGATTATTGGCTTTTTCCGGAGAAGAGGCGGCTTTATGAAGATAAAGATGGCCATCCCGATATGGTGATCAATCCGGCGGCATTTCTGGCCTGGATAATTGGGTTTTTGCTTGGTTATTTTACACAGGAGTTTTTTATTTCTTTGATAAATGGTATGGTAACCACTGGAATAATTTACTACACTTGGATGCGAATTGCTCTCAATCAGGGAGTTACTCCTGAAATTCAAATAAAACGTTTATTTTCTCCTAATAATAAATCAAAATGAAAAATTTATTTATCCAGGTGTTCATTCCACCAAAGTCCAGGGACATATTAAACAATGTAAAATGGCATAGTTGGGTGATTGCTATTTTGATTATGTTGCCGGGACTATCCCCTCTATATGCCCAAAGTGACATTGGACCAAAGCGGTTCTTTCAAGCCGGAGCTGCCAAAAGCAATATTACTCCTCCCCTTGGAGAGCCAATTGTAGGAAACTGGGATTCCCCTCCTGCGGATTATATCCACGATGACCTGTTTGCCCGTTGCCTTGTTCTAGATGACGGAGAAACCAGGCTGGGATTTGTATTAGTTGATAATGTCGGGGTAAAACAAGAGGTATTTGATGCGGCTAAGAAAATGATCCAGGAATCAACGGGTATTCCTACATCTCATTTAATGATTGCCTCCACCCATACCCATTCAGCCATTAGTGCCGGAGGAACGGGAGAAAAGAGAAGAGGATGGACGGAAGGGGAGTCCTTGGATGCTTATCAGTCATTTATTGTTTCCCGGATAGCCGATGGGGTCCGGGTAGCATTGAAAAATCTGGAACCTGCCAGGATAGGCTGGGGTTCGGGCACTCTTCCCCAACATGTTTTTAACAGGAGATGGAAAATGAAACCAGGAACGCCTATGCCAAATCCATTGGGGGGGGATGACCTGGCGGTAATGAATCCGGGTGTTGCCAATCCCAATCTTTTAGAGCCTGCTGGCCCTACCGATCCTGAAGTATCCTATCTTTCTGTACAGGCCGTTGATGGCAGGCCTTTGGCCCTGCTTGCCAATTATTCTCTGCATTATGTAGGAGGTGTTCCGAAAGGCCATATTTCCGCAGATTATTTTGGGATATTTGCAGACCAAATCCAGGAACTTTTACAGGCTGATAACCAAGAACCCAAATTTGTAGCCATGATGTCCAATGGTACTTCCGGAGATATTAACAATATCAATTTCCGGGGGCCTTCCGTTAACCATCCCCCATATGGCAAAATGAAACTGGTGGCAGGAGATGTAAGCAGGGAGATTCTCAAAGGTTACCAAAACATAGATTATCATGATTGGGTAGAACTGAAGGCCAAACAGGAAAATCTTCGCCTCAAGGTTCGGAGGCCTGACCCTGAATTGTCAAAATTTGTAAAGGGAGTCATGGAGAGGCCTGAATCTGAAACCGGAAGACATAGATTGGAGAGAAATTATGCTGAAAGGGTGATACAAATAGATACCTGGCCGGATGAAATAAGTGTCATTATCCAGGCATTTAAGATTGGGGATCTGGGAATAGGCGGTATTCCATTTGAAACCTTTGCCGAGACAGGACTGGAAATCAAAGAAAAAAGTCCCACGGAGAAAACATTTACCATTTCCTTTGCGAATGGCAGTTTCGGTTACCTACCAACTCCCCAACAACATAAATTGGGAGGGTATGAGACCTGGCTATCTACCAATAGGGTTGAAGAAATGGCTTCAGAAAAAATCGTTGACCAATTGTTAAAACTGCTTTCCTCCATGGATTGAACCGAAATTGGATATCCCAATAATTTGCCTCTTCCGTTTTAAGATCTTATTTATTACGGTAGTTAGGATTCAGGTCGGGATTGAAGCTATTTTGAAAAATCCCGGATTTTATAAATATTAATTTGATAACAATGACACACACCAATCCATTGATGAAAAACATTCCTCCTGGTTTTTTGACTTTCCCTATACCTGGCACACGGTTAGGTTTTTTTATTGCGTTGCTTTTTTGGATATCACTTGCCCCAGGGGATGCAAATGGCCAACAGGCAGGGACAGAAAAAGGATCTTCGATAAAGGTTTTTCGTGCAGGGGCTGCAATGAGCGTGATAACACCGAAAATAGGATCTTCTATAAATGGGAATTTTCAGGATGGCAAGGTAAAAAATATCCATGACGAGACGCATGCCAGAGGGCTTGTCCTGGATGACGGTGAGACCAAAGTGGCTTTTGTCACACTGGATTTATGTATGGCCGATAGGGAGACCATGGACAAGGCTAAAATCAGGGCCCATGAATTCACTTCCATTCCGGTTGAAAATATGCTGATTTCCGTAACCCACACCCATTCAGCGGGTACTGCCTGTTCTGTATTTCAAAGTGACCCCGATCCTGCCTACCTTACCTTTTTGGTGGAGCGTGCCGCGGATGCCATAATACGTGCCAATAACAACCTGGAACCTGCTAAAATCGGATGGGGGGTTGGACATGAACCCGGGCAAGTTTTCAACCGCAGGTGGAAAATGAAACCCGGAACAGTTTCCACCAATCCTTTTGGAGGGGAAGATCTTGTCCGCATGAATCCGGGTATGGGCAATCCTGATTTGCTGGAGCCTGCCGGGCCAACAGACCCGGAAGTGCCAATTGTGGCCGTGCAATCCCTTGACGGCAAACCCAT
>JBBQXZ010000131.1:0-12416 GCA_038209145.1 Cytophagales bacterium
AAGTTCTTTGTTCAAGTCTTCCATAACCACCCCATACACATACGTCCCCATCAAATCCATATACCGAAGATTCCCCGCAAATGGCAGGTAGTACCCAGCGTCATTCCTACAGGCCCGGTCAATATCTTCTTCGGACACATAGCCGTTTTCAACAAGAAAAAAAGCTTCCCGGATCATCGCTGCCAACAATCTGGAACGGATGCTTTTTCCTTGATAAACCACGTAGGGATCCTTTTTCCAACATGTTTGCATTAAATCCCTCAGGCTTTCGACCAACGCTGGAGGAGTATCGGGCATCACAATCAACTCCGCAAAGAGGGTCGTATGGGCCGGTCTGACCCAATTCAAGCCAATGATTTGTTCTGGATTATGGCGACCATGGCGGATCTCCTCCAGCGAAAAACTTTCCGTATTTACGGCAATCAATGTCGTGGGTGAAGCTTGTTTCTCCAGTGCCTTTAGATAAGCCTGCTTAATCTGCAGGTTTTCAGGAGTGACTAAAACCACAAGTCCTACCACAGGAAGTTGATCTAAGGAACTGATAGAAGTTAATCTTTCTTTTAGCTTGGAAGCCTCCGGCGGAGTATGCTCCATTTCTATCAGGGTATGACTGTCATATCCTTCTGTTTGCTTCCAAAATTCCACCACCTGATGGCCTGCTTTCAGCAGGCAAAGGGATATTTCCGGTAAAAGCAACCCTTCACCGATTACTGCAACGGAACGGTACTGATTGTTCATTCGGTTTTTTGGGTCATGTTTTGGAAGATTTTTTCCGAGATTCTCAAGGCCTGATCAATGTGTTCCTCTGTATGTGCGGCACTAATGTACCAAAGCCCTCTTCCAATTACCCGCAATCCCGCATCGTGGAGGCCAGCAATGAATTGCTTCAGCTTTCCCTTGTCGTAACCTTGCACCTCTCTAAAGTCGGAAACCTCGGGTAGGTCAATAAATCCGGTATGGATGACCGGCCCCAACCCTTGGACAAGTAAATTTACACCAATCTCGGCGGCCTGTTTTCTCAATCCTGTCCGAAGTTTTTCGCCAAGCTCAAACATCCGGGGATAAGGATTGTCTCTTTTTAGAATACGCACCGTTGCCAAGGCTGCGGCGACTGTCGGGTTACAGGAATTCATCGTACCTGCGTGAATTACCCGTGCGGTGACTATTTCTTCCATCCATTCTTTCTTTCCTACAATGGCGCTGATGGGATACCCACTTCCTATGGCTTTCGCAAAAATGGACATATCAGGTGTCACCTTGAAGTAACCTTGGGCACCTGCCAATCCCAATCTAAATCCCGTAATGACTTCATCAAAAATCAAGGCTATCCCATATTGGTCGCATAGGTTTCTCAGTCCTTCCAAAAAACCTTCCTTTGGGGGAATACAGCCGCTGTTGCACATCATTGGTTCGGTGATGATGGCGGCAATGTCCTGATGGTTTTCCGCAAGTGTTTTTTTCACCACCTCCAGGTCATTCCATGGAATGATTATAAATTCCTCCTTCGATATCTCCGGCAATCCCTGACTCCAAGCATAGACATTGGGATGAAGGCGGTCTCCCAAGGCCTCCGCTGAGGGAGTCGAAATGCCCCATGAAACATTGTCCAACCACCCGTGATAGTGTCCTTCAAACCTTAAAAACTTGGTTTTGCCTGTTTTGGAGCGGGCAACCCGAATGGCCGTGTGTACTGACTCGGAGCCGTCGAGACAAAAACGCATCATCTCCGCGGAGGGGATTATCTCATTCAGCAGCTCTGCCAATTCGACTTCTTGCCGATGCTGTCCGGCAAAAAGCTGGCCCTGCTCGGAATAGGTGTGCACAGCATCGAGCACTTCCCGATTGGAATGTCCGAGGATGAGCGGTCCTTGGCTCAGTGTAAAGTCCAGGTATTCGTTCCCATCCACATCATAGACCTTAGCTCCCTGCCCATGCGTATAAAACAGGGCATGGGGGTGGTTGTATTTTCTAAATTCGGAAGAGACCCCGGAGGCAAGTACTTTACTAGCCCGGTCCAACCATTCCTTAGATTTTTGATATTTGATTTGTGACATTATATTTATTTTTCTTTTGATTTGGAAGGATATTCAGCCGCAAGATGAAAGATTTCCTTGTTGAATTCAGCAAAGGCCTGATCCCAAGCGGCGGCTTCATCCAAGGTATAGGAATAGAGGCCTCTCGCATGCTGCGTCCCCCTTGCCTGTTCCATTACTAGTTTCTTCATAAGCTGGGGCACCAAAATGGAATTGCTCAATTCCGGAAATAAGCGGTTTAGGGTCACTCCAAAATCCCTCAACCCCAACAGGTCCATCCGCTGCATGAGTCCCATATACGTCATCCAGGATCCGGCATCATACCGGAAGGATTTGTCCACATCTTCAATGGATGCCTCTCCCTTTTCTATCAGATGGAAAGCTTCCCTATATACCGAATACATCAGCCGATTGGCCACAAAGCCCCGAATGTCTTTTTTCAAAAAAGTCGGTTCCTTGTTCCAGAAGTACGCCAGTTCAAAAGCCCACTGTGCAGGCGAGTCAGCTGTACTGTCACCTTTTGTGATTTCCAAAAAGCGTGTGAGGTAAGCGGGCTCCGCCCAGTGAATGCCTAGAAAACGCTCCGGAAATGGCACGACTTCCTGCAATATACTGATGGGAATGGCAGAAGTATTACTGGAAATCACAGTATTTTCATTTGTCACTGCGGTTATTTTGCGGTACACCTCTGATTTTATTGATTTTGTTTCAATGACGCATTCTTGCACCAGTTGGCAGTTTTTTAAAATCCCAAAATCCTCAGATAGAATCAATCGGCCGAGATAATCCGACAAGGGACGGTTCAATAACCCACTTTGCCCTGCATGATCCAGTTGGTTTGTTATTTTGTCCAAGGCATTTTCCATATCGCTACTTATGGGGGCAATACCTCTGACCGGATGTCCAGCTATCAACAATGCCGCCACGATACTGCTTCCCATCAAACCCAGGCCAACTACACCTATCTCCATTTTAGAGATGTCATTCCGCTTTATCATCCATTGCAAGTTAATGTTTAAAAATAGTTTATTCAGCTTTCTTGACGGCAAGAATTCATTTAAACGCCAAATCAAAAGTATCACGAACAGGTAAAACATACTATTCGTATTATTTATAAATGTGGTACTATTTTTCATTGGAAAATCCGCTGATTTCATAAACAATCGATCCCTATTATGTAATTTTGAAAAACCCCGGTTACAAATCGATCCCTGGACCATACTTATTTATGAAGCAAGATCCAATGTGGAATGATGTCCAAATTCTGGAAGCACTCCAAGATGCAACAAAGATCAATCAAGCTCTAAGTAGGCTTTATGACTTCCATTATGGCATGTTGGAGTATTTCATCCTTCAAAACAGCGGAACTGAATCGGACGCACAAGACACGATCCAAGAGACCATGCTTGTTTTCGTCACTATGGTGCAGAAACAAAAATATCGGGGAGATGCCAGTATCAAATCCATGCTCTATAGCATCAATAGAAATATATGGTTGACTGAATTAAGGCGGCGGAAAAACAGATCCAAACGGGATGTGATTTTTGAAAGTGAAAAAGAGATTGAAATCGGCGATTATAGTTCGGAATTGATCAAAATGGAGGGATATAAGATGATGATGGAACTCTTTGATAAGCTTGGAAAAGGGTGCAAATCTATCCTTACCTTATTTTATTTTGACAATTTATCCATGGAAGAAATTGTGAAAAAAGAACATTTCTCCAACGAACAGGTCCTGCGAAATAAAAAATACAAGTGCATGAAGGCACTTACCGCAAAGGTTGAGTCCAGTGAAGAATTATACGAAAAAGTAAAAACAGCCCTGAGTCATGGAATACAGTGAAGATGAGAAATTGCTGATGGATTACCTGGATGGTAGTTTGGAGGCAGCGGGAGTACAGGAGTTGCAAAAACGCCTTTTGCGGGAGACCAAGTTAAAGCAAAAGCTTGCCCTTTATAAATGGGGAATGCAAACGGTACGCGTGGAAGCCATCCGGAACCTGGTGGCACAAAGTCAGCATGACTTTCTTAAAACCCGGGATAAGGACGGTCAGGTGGTCGAGAAACACGAACCAACTGGAATAAGATTTACCCCATCTTTTGCCCAATGGGTAGGAATCGCTGCCAGCATCCTGGTTTTTGTGGCATTAGGCGGTGGTTTATACCTTGGCAACATGTCTGGAGCCGATCTTTATCAGGATAAATTTCTTTCCTATGAAATCTCCTCTTTCCGGGGGAACGCGGAAAATGCATCTGGCATTCAAGACCTATACCGAAGTGGTGATTTTGCGGCGGCACTCGCTGTTGTAAGCCCTGAGGGGGATTTGGAAAGTATATCGAAAGATGAATTACTGCTCTTGGGAGTTGCGTCCCTGGAAACTGACAAACCCAAACAGGCTCTTACCTATCTGAATGTCCTCCAGAAGCGAAACGCACTGGATCAGTCTGGCGAGTTACAGGATGAACGGGATTTTTATGCGGCTTTGGCATATGTTCAGATGAATAATTATACCGAGGGGTATGCGCTGATGGTGGACATCACTCAAGACTCGGCGCACAAATACAACAAGAATTTTCCGTTGGGTTATAGGACAAAAATCAAGATACTTTCTCTAATCAAATAAGTGCAAATCCTTAGTCACTACCACAGGTATATTCCCTCCTACTTCGGAGGGATATGCCATGCAATGTATCGCATTCCTTCATTTTGGACAATCTATTTCTATCTTATTTATCAAGCAACCTATTCAAACGCAATTTGCGCAGGTAACGCCATAAATACACAAATATAAATATGACTAAGGCAAAAATAACTATTTTTATCCAAATGGGAATAAGTTGGACTTCCGGAGAGAGTCCTCCGATAAAAACCAGACTACTCCAAAAATAAGGATGATTGTACTGGGCCATGGTTGGATCCCGCAGCAATTCCAACTTGGCAAGCTGTAGTGCCTTGGCCATGGAAAAACCGTTTTCAAGATTTTCATAAAAACGGTGGCTGAGGTAGGCTACTACCTTGTCCTCCGCCTTCCAAATACTACCGACAATATTGGGACACCCCGCATATGCGAATGCTCTCGATAAGCTGATTAGTCCTTCGCTGCTCAAGATATTTCCCGAATGGGTGTCGCACGCACTTAAAAAGACAAGACGTGCTTCCCGCAAATCCAACGAATACAATTCATCGTAGTAGATCCGGAAATCTTCCTCTTGTGGGGAAAAGGCTATAAAAGCCCTATCCGGGTCATCTGTTTCAGCTTTCGCATGAGTAGCCAAATGAATAATGGAGGCATTTTCTACCACCTCCAAAAACTTTTGTTTGGTGGCCTGGTCATTTAAGTATTTTTGCCCGTGAACGCCCTCCAGTTCTACTTCAGCAAAAGGCAATGCCGTGAAGTTTTCTTTCCCAACCGAATACCCTCTTTTGTTGAACGGTGCAAAACCTACCGCAAGTTGGAACAAATCAGCATCTAACAAAGGGGATTCTGTCAACAATTTTGCTGAAAATTGGTAAGAAATAACATGGTTTTCAACCAAATACCTCCCCCGTGAATCTATCAGCATTTCCATGGGTTGGTGCATCAATTTTCCATCCGGAAATACAACCCACGCTGCTTTTGAACGCAGCAACGGTTCGACATCAGCAAAAAGAATACGGAAAACCTCCCTGCTGAGTTGATCCAGCTTGCTTCGGCTCTTTCCCTCCGAAGACAATAAATACTCCTGTAGGGATTCCAATTCCTTTTTTAATTTAACTGCTTCCTTAATTTCGGTAGCCTGAATCCCTTTGTTGGTGATCACGAAGCGATACAACAGGTTGCCTTCCCAAAAAAAAGACAGTAGGGCTGTACTGGTTTGGCTGGTTACTGCGGAGATGTAATTATAATCCAACCTGTCCCTAACCCAAGTAGTGTCCTCAACGGATGACTGCCGGCGATAGGTGGAATAGATACGCGACAGGGATAAACGTATCTCCCGCAATTCATTTTCGAAATTTCGGAAATCCTCCGGATTCTTACTTTCCAAAATCTGCCTGTTGGCTTTTGACAGTTTTAGTTTTAGATCTCTTTCCTCCTGAATCTGAAAATGGGATATTCCAGACTCAGCTCGGATCAATTGCTCGTTTAAAGCAAGTTCCAGTGCGGTAGATTTACTTTCTTCTGTCCAATTAAACGCCTGCCAGGCGAATTTTTCATCCCCCGTGGCATTAAATCGGTTCATAGACGCCACTATGGCATCACGATAGGCGGCTTGCATTTTTTCTCCCAAAAAAATGCGGGCTTCTTCGGTGTCGTAAAAATTACCCATAAAGTAAACCATTGAAAAAGCAGCTCTAAAGGTATCAAAACCCAACGTGAAAAAATCATCACTATATCCAGAATTTGCTGCTTTCAAGAACACCGCGGCTTTAATTAGCAAACTTTCAAATAAGGCCTGCATTCCCCAATTAGTGGAACTGGGATCAGGGTTAGCCCTGTAATCCAGTGAAGAAAAGCCATCGCTAAACTTTACTATCGCTTGTTGAATCGACTCTAAAGCCGGTGCAAAAGCCGCTTTTTCCAAATATACTTTGGTCAACAATTTATAGGTAACCCCCAACTGGTATTCAAAATCAAACCCCCCTTTGGGTAGCACTTCTTTTTCTGAAATCAACTTGCGAAGCAAGCTTTCGGCAAGGGAATATTTTCCTTGCGATAAATAGATATCCGCTTTAAGGTTTTGGTTGACCAACAATTCACGCTCAGCTAAAGATTCAATTTGACCAAGATAAAAGGCCGCCGAGTCGGGCAGATTTCTTTCCACATATAAGGACGCTAATTTGCTGTATATAATGTCAGGTCTTGAGGTAAACTTGAGTAAATCCTGATAAAGTGCAATAGCCTTCTTGAATTCCCGCAGGTTGGCATAGGCCGATGCCTCATTACTCTGAAAGCTTTCTACGGCAAAACGCGCAGATCCACCAGGCGGAGGAAGAGAAGTGTCTTCCCAAACCAGCGACTTCGCTTTGGAAAAATAGTTGATGGCCTGTACATAATTACCCATTTCGTAGTAGGTGACTCCCAACGAGTTATAAAGTCTACCCTTATCCTCGATGGACTGCTTTTTCTCCATGATACCTTCGGCCAGTTTTAAAAAATAAATGCTACTGTCCCCCTTGTTGCGCATGAAATAGCTGTCACCCAAAAACAATAAGGGACTGAATACCAATGTGTCGGGAAAACCCCCTAGTTCAAATAATTTCTTGGCAGACAAAAAACTGCGGGTTGCCCGCTCCGACTCTCCTTGAATCAGATATAACATTCCCAATTTTTCAAGACAGTCAAACTGTATCTCTCTGGTTATTTCGCCTGCGGGCAATTTTAACATTTGTTGGAAAATCCGGATAGCGAGGCTATCTGTTTGTTTAGTAGCTTCAGGTAATTCAAAAAGTCTAAGCCCCTCCTGGTATCGAACAACCACATTTGCGGATTGGGCAAAAACAATTGACGCGCCCAACACATCCACAATGAGAATAAGGAGAAGCGCGAAACCTATTTTCATTTTGCGGAAATTACCTTAACCTGGAGACAACCACCAAATAGGGCGGCCTTGCCCTACCACTTGGCGGCGCAAAATGAGATCGCCGGGGAGCAAACCGGGAAAAGGGATTGGTGTTCAAATCCTCATCACCAAAGAGCTGTGCCTGCCTTGCCTCTATCTCTTCTATTAACTCGCCCGGCACATTACCCTTCGTCTCAAAGTAGAAAAACCGCAATCCCACAGCATTTAGCGCACCGGCACTTCCATCTTGGATGCGGTAATACATTTTCACATCTATTACTTCTCCGTCGGTAGGATCCCGGCCAAAAAACCCATTGGCTAAAGTCCCTTGTAAATCTATCTGCCCTGTATTGGTATTGACCACAACCCCCAAATCCGAAATTTGTTCCCCGTTAGGGCTTTCCACATCAAACAGGCAGTTTTCGTCAGATCCCCCCGCATCGCAAGGTATCAAGCCTCTTCGTGACGAATTATATACCGGCATTACCTCTATTTCACCTTGATCCAAAACAAAAAACCGGTCTGGATAATTTATTCCGCCAATTGTAAGGGTATAACTACAAACTGTTTGTGTTTCACCATTTTCTAAAAAAATTTTATATTTCAGACCAGTTTCACTGGCATTTATATCAATCTCCCCTGTGTCCGGATCAATGGCAAGTCCTTCAGGCACCGATCGGAAGGTTCCCTCCAATATGCTTTTTGGCATGACCTTATTTTCCACCCCTTCCCGAATATATAAAATAGTATCTCCGTAGCTAAGGCCTACGCAGTCTTCCAGGGGAATATATGATTCGAATAAATTGTTGTCTGACCCAAAACAGGAATAAAGCCAAAAGGAAATAACAAAAAAACATACTGGAGACAGTTGGTTGTTTTTCATGAGGTTTTTTTCGTTAGTCTTAATAAAACTGTATTTCGTAACTTAATTCAACCTCACTCTGCCTCAATGGGCAGGTGTAATTTAGATAAAATACAGTCGAACATCATTATTTAAATTTTTAATATTGTTACAACTCAATTCGGCAACTAATCCTTGGGTCATATTGAATTTTTCAACTTATTTGGCTGGAACCGGAATGGTTTACGGACACACTTTAATTCCAACAAAGTACATGAATGTCCCAATAGTATTTAGCAGGGTGATGCCGACTTACCAGGAAATAATTCTACCAACTTAACGTAAAATGGCGTATATATTTGGTTTTTTGTAAAATAAATTTTTGTCGCATCAAATATCTCAGCTTAGGCTTGTAACTAGGTTTAAGATTTTTTTCTGTCTGCAATTGTGAATTTGGATTGAAATGGACTACATTTGGATTCAAAGCGGGTGTAGCTCAGTTGGTAGAGCGTCAGCTTCCCAAGCTGAAGGCCGTCGGTTCGAGACCGATTACCCGCTCACCCTATCTTTTTGATGAATTCCGGTTTTCCGCAATCAAGATCAGCCTTTGACAAACAATAAACAGAACTTTTTAAAAAGGATTTCAAGGAAAAGCTATATAGACAAATTGGGGTGAGTTTAATTTCCCAAAAAATATTCTTCCCTAAAAACCAAGAGGTCGATGGCAAATCTTCCTAAGGTAACACACAGCAAAAGGTATCTTTTTGTCCTTATTGGACTATTCTTTTTATCTATATTTATGATACTATTTTTCAAGTAAAGACGGCAAGCTTTCATCTTCTTACAAATCTTGCTATATTAAGCTAACAAAATCAGGGTATTATGAAATCGATAGAAGTAAGATTGCCACAGGATTTCGATAAATCCTTTATTGTGTTTAAAGAGCAAGGCAACTATTTCCCATGTCCCTGGCATTATCACCCGGAATATGAATTGGTGCTGGTATTGAAAAGTACCGGAAGACGTATGGTCGGAGATCATATTGGTTATTTTCAGGAGGGCGATTTGGTATGCATGGGCCCCTATCTGCCCCATGTCTGGGTCAATGATTCAATTTATATCAACGGTCAGGCAGATGGACAAGCCGAAGCCATTGTCATCCATTTTCAGGAACATTTTCTGGGAGAAGATTTCCTTAACATTCCCGAAATGGAAACCCTGAAAAATTTCCTGAAACTTTCCGTGAGGGGTATTGCCCTGCAAGGCAATACCAAGGAACAGATCAACGCCCTGATGACAGGGATGGTCCATATGAACGGCATACAACGGCTTTCCAGTCTCCTCTCTATTTTTGACATCCTATCCCAAACCAAGGAATATGAGCTGCTGGCAAGTCCGGGTTATCTGGACCAAGTGGATCCGCAGGGATCTGATCGCCTTTCCAAAATAAAAGCGTATATTTTCAAGAACTTTGACAAGGACATTACCCTGCCCGAAGTGGCCTCATTGGGCAACATGGCGGTGAGTACCTTTTGTAATTTCTTCAAGGAGCAATATCGGATCACCTTTGTGGAATACCTGAACACCGTGCGGATTGGACATGCCTGCAAACTATTGTCCGAAAATGACATGAACATCGTGGAAGTTGCGTTTGAATGTGGGTTTAATAGCCTGGCCAACTTTAACCGACAGTTTAAAAAATATAAAAAGATGACCCCCTCCCAATACAGAAAAGTAGTCAATATGCAGGAAGTAGCCTAGCCGCTCCTAATCAAACCTAAAAGCATATACATCCGCATCCTTCAAGGCAATCCTCATCCTTACCACTTTGCCGGACAGCGAAGAAACATCCGTACTGCCATTCCAAATTACTTTTCTGGCGAGTTCATTTCCTATAAGTTCCTGAGATTCCTTCATGGAAAAGCCGGGAATTTCCGCCCCTTCCTCATCAAGCAGTGCCACCCGTACCTCGCCCGCGGCTGAGGTAGCAAAGTTAAATTCCAAGGTTTTTCCTTTAAAGACAAAGGGTTTTGTCAGTAGTTCTCCTCCCTCATATCCGGCTGATAAAGAAGCAAAACCGTCCAACCGCAAGCTATACCGGCGTAGATGGGCGGTGGGCTGGGCATAATCCTGATTGACATAGATGGACATTTCATCCCGACCGGTCTGCACCACGTTGAGAGCGGGATAGTTGGAGCGGGAGACCCAGTTTTGAAGACCCATTCCCGGCCGGATCAGGGATTCCATAAACTGCCGCTCGTAGGCATATCCTCCCCTGGAACTCATCAGCACCACATCAGAGCAGTCGTTGTAATATTTCGGATTCACTCCCAAAAGTTCTGCTTCCTGATCTGAAACTACTTTGCGGTTTGGCATAAAACGGGCACCTATGGCCAGGTAAATATGTGGGGCACGAAAATAGGGGCTTGTTTGCTGGGTATATAAGTGCTCGAGGGGCGTGTCGCCAAAAACCATGGGCTCAGGGTCAGTCCAGTTTATAAAATCGGTAGAAGTAGTTCGGCTAACGGATCGGAATCCGCTGTAGCCCCCACCTGTCCACGTCCGGAAATAACACACGTATTGTTGCTCAGATTCCGACCAAAAGGCGACATTTTGGGAATCGAAAACACCTTGAGAGAATACAGGTTCCTCTTGAAGTTTTTGCCATTGAATCCCGTCAGGTGACACATAGGCCACCAGGCCGCTTGCCGATGTGCCGCCCAGTGCTTTATACCGGTGTTTGGCAATAGCTTTCGGATTCTTATCAACAAAGGGACTGAAATTATGGGTGATGGGTGCCGCATTTGCCAAAATGATGTTGTTTTTGCCACTTCCCTGCAATTCAAAGATGTCCAAATCAGGTTTTATCCAGTTGATCCCATCTGTTGATTCGGCATAGCAGGTTACTTCTGCATCGTTGCCGTCCTTCCCAGCGGCCGGTACGCCCCTGTAATAGGCCCTATAAATGTCCCCGTCCTGAATAATGGTCACGTAAGCGGAAAAGGCCCCCTCCCAAGGTTTGTCAAAGGCCAGCACTTCTCCCCGATCCACGGGATGATGGAGGACAATCCTCGCATTTTCCATGGATTCTATCAGGATACGGTCAACGAAAAGTTCGCGCTGACTGCCTATATGCTGGGGGCTTTGGGCCAATAAGCCAGGAGTTAAAAAGCAAATAGTAGCAATAATGGAAAGTAGGCTAAGTCTCATAATCAAATGTAAGGGTTGATTTATAGAATTTTTAAATGAGCTATTTTTAGTTTCAATCATACTCGAAGGGTTTCATCTAACCGTGCTTCGAACTGATGCTGATCTGGAATTGGATTTACAGATTCCACCATTTTGGTTCTTATTAAAATATAACTCCCAAATATCTTCAATTCGCCTTGCTATATGATAGGCCAACAAAGGAGGTACTGCATTGCCAATTATTTTGTAAGCCGCGGAAGGGCTGACAAAAAACTTTTTCCCTGCCCCTGGAATAACAAATTCATAATCTGGGGGAAAGGTCTGAATCAGCGCACATTCCCTTGGGGTAAGTCTTCTTTCGCTCAGCTGATTGATTGACAATTCTTCTATGTATTTCCCGCCATTTTCTATGGATAGCCTTCTAAACTCTATATTTCCATGATGCTCTGCCCGGATTGTAGGCCCAATTCCATTAAGTTTTACCTCTGTCTGACCTTGGCAGTGCTTACCCATGAATTTAGCTTTGGAGTAAAATTTCTGGGTTGGGTCAATGGCCTGTTTGGGTTCTTCCAAACCAGCAAATATCCGTTTTAATTTAACAGGTTTCTTTAGATTAGGACCTTCAACAGAATAAGCGTGGGAAGGAGCTGGATATGGATTATATTCCTTACAAATAACTGGTTTGGTTAATTCTGCCAACGCCTTCTCCGTCAAGGCGGACTTTTTTATCCCTATAAAAATAACTCTCTCCCTGGATTGAGGAACGCCATAATTGGCAGCATGTAATACCTTGGGAGGCAATACAAGGTATC
>JBBQXZ010000132.1:0-12413 GCA_038209145.1 Cytophagales bacterium
TAGGGCAAAATACAAATTCCATTTATCAACCTGCAACTTTTGGTTTATGTAAATAATATATTTTTAAATTGCTCATTTTCAGTATAGTATATCTGTTTAGGAGGTGTTGGAAAGACTTTGAAATTGATTTTTTTTGTACCATCTTTGATAATAATTGAACGAGACTTGTCAAGGCAACTCCCTATTAAAACTGTAAAATTTTGATTATTCACTTATTACTATACCCATTTAAAAATTATGAAAAATATAACAAAATTAATTTTGGCGAATGTTTTTGCCTTGGCAGCGGTAGTAACTTTGCTTGCCGTATTTAAATCCTTGGGAATCGAAATCGGTCATTCAGCTGGATCTCTCTTGCCCAATATTATTTTATTGGCCGTTCCTCAAATGGGCTTTGTCTATTTTTATGGGATGACTTTCAAAAATAGAAGGCAATTAGCCTAATTCAATTTTGTAATTAGCCTTTCTAGGTCGAACGTTGTAAAAAAACCGACTGTAAATCAAGATAGTCATTTATTGAAAAATGAATCTTTCAACCGAGGTCAAGTAAGCCCAGACGTAAGTTTTGGGCTTTTTTTTTAGGGAGGAGGGGACAGATCTGTTTCATGTCGGAGAATCGAATTCAATTTACCAAAAGGGATATTTTTTGCCTATTAATTTTTCGAATAACTGAAAGGAAAGCTCGCTATGCAAATTCTGTTTAATTTTTTGCAAAGCATAGCGCATTGCTTATTGTCATTTCGCTTTAACTTAGTCCCTCGTATCAACATTAAATTCAACTGACCATGAAATTTATAAAATCAGGCTTTTTAACTTATATTTTGCTTTTGGCAGGTTATGGTCTTACTATAGCGCAAGCCACCTATCCCTTTCCCGAATTAGGTAAAATAAAAACGTTGTCTGCACAGGAAATTGAAACCTCACGGTGGTCCATAGGTGGAGAAACTCTCGATAGGGACTATGCGGATTATCATTCCTACAAGGAATATCTTGGCCCATTGGGCGCTAAACGAATCAGGTTGCAGGGAGGTTGGGCCAAATGTGAACAGGTGAAAGGGGTCTATGATTTTGAATGGTTGGATAAAATTATCGATGATGCTTTGTCGAGAGGGGTAAAGCCGTGGGTTCAACCTTCCTATGGAAACCCCATTTATGAAGGGGGAGGCGATGCGGCCCTGGCAGGAGGAATACCCACTTCAGAGGAGGCCTTGAAAGCTTGGGACAACTGGGTAAAAGCATTAATAACCCGTTATAAGGGCAAAGTAAATGAGTGGGAGATTTGGAATGAACCGGATATCAGTAAAAAAATGACTGCTCAGGAATTTGCTGCCTTTCATGTTCGGACCTCGGATATCATTAAGCGCATTCAGCCGGAAGCTAGCATCATCGCCTTGGGATTGGCGGGCCTGGGAAGAACCGAATATGTGAAATCCATCTTGGATATTCTTAAAGCCGAGGGCAAGCTGGATCAATTTGATGTATTGACTTTCCATGGGTATAGTCCTATACCTGAGACATCCTATCCGGCCGTGGCGAAATTGCGGGAACTGTTGGATGAGTACAATCCCAACATTGAACTGTGGCAGGGAGAAAACGGGGCTCCCACTACGCCAATAGGGCAGTCGGTGGGTGCACTGCGGCAATTTGACTGGTCCGAAACATCTCAGGCGAAATGGGTGCTTCGGAGAATGCTTGGCGATATGGCTAATGGGGTGGAGGTGACAAATATTTTTCAGATTTCAGATATGCATTATGGCAAAGGAGACCATATGGAAGGGCTCAATTCGAAAGGATTGCTAAAAGCCAATCCTGACGGATCGATTGTTCGACCCAAAGAATCCTATTATGCATATCAGCATGCGGCAACTATTTTTTCTGGAGAAATAGAAAAAAAGGAAACTGAAGCAGCAGATACCCAGAGTTTATTAGTCTATGGCTATTCCAAAAAGGGAAAAAAGGGAAACGCACTTACTCTGTGGGTGGGAGATGAAAAACCTGAGGATAGTATGGAGACTGCTGCCCAAAACTTCACCGTCCAAAATATGCAATTTAAGAACCCCATATTAGTCAATCTGTTGGACGGTCAGGCATATGAGTTGCCCAAAGAAAATTATTCCAAAAAAGGAAAAAAGGTCACTTTCTCCAATATCCCTGTAGGCGATTGGCCCGTTGTTATCGTAGATAAAAGTTGGGTTGACATTGAGGATAAATTGAATTAGGTATTTTCAAATAATTAACATCGGATTCCCCTAGCGCATTCAGTGGTCAAAAAGGGCCACGAAATGCACAGAGGAGGCACAAAGAACACAGAGTTTTTTTTATAAAACTCTTCGTGTCCTTTGAGAGCCTTCAAGTTCTCTGTTCCCAACTCTTAAAAACAAAAAAATCCGCCTCTGTTCCTATTTTTGGCTATAATCATGGAAGCATACGCTTCATTTGAGCTTTAAAGACATTGATGCCTGCTTAAGGTTTTCTATAAAATGGATTTTCAAACTATTTTCCAGCAAAAATGTGTACTATATTTATGGGAGTTAAATCAACCAAAATATATGGAAAGATTTGAAGAATTTGAGCAACGTATAAAACTAGCCTTGAGCAATATGGATGCGAAAATTTCCTATTTACATGATTCCACTGGTCAACTCAAAAATTCATTCGGTGAATTTCAAAAAGAAATAGGTGAATTTATGAATTATGTTGCTGAACATGTTGCGGATCATAAGCAGCGTCTGTCCCGCATTGAAAAGCATATTGGTATTTGAATTTGAAATTGGCTATCTTTAAAGACAGAACACGCTGAATATAATGGAAACTGCGGTAATAAAACGGTTGATCAATGTAGATGAATACCACAAAATGGCCGAGTTTGGGATCTTAAACCCTGATGACCGTTTGGAACTTATACACGGAGAGATATACGAGATGAGCCCAATTGGAAGTAAACATGCAGGTATTGTAAACAAATTAGCCTGCTTGTTGAATGAGCTGTTTAAAAATATTGCCGTCATTGGAGTTCAAAATCCGGTTAGATTTGATTTCAACAATGAGCCGGAACCGGATATTTCTTTATTAAAATATCGGTCGGATTTTTATGCATCCGCCCATCCTGTTCCTGCCGATGTGCTGGCAATCATTGAAGTTGCCAGTGCTTCTATCAAGTTTGATAAGGAGGTAAAGGCCCCGCTCTATGCCTCACACAATATCCCGGAATATTGGATTATAGATCTGGAGAACAACCGGATTGAAGTCTGTTCGAATCCCAAAGAAGGAACTTATTCAAAAATTCAATTATACATGCCCGGTGATGAGGTCAATCTAATGGACAGAAAGCTTATTGTAAATGATGTGCTCATTTTAGACTAGGGTTGTGCCGGGTATTATTGGCGTTTTATCTTCGACCTCCCTTCTTGGCGATTATCGTTTCACGATTTTTGGATACTTCCATAGAAGATAGCTAGTTATTTATCGGATTCAATGTCTGAAGATGACCTGAAATTATACTTTTCAATTTCCATGTTTTCTTTGGTATTGTTGAGGCGTGATGCCCTGAGATGCTTTGAATACCCGGTTAAAGTAAGAGATGTTTTTGAAGCCGCTTTCATAACCTACCCCAGCAATGTTAAGGCTTTCATGGAGTAGTAGCTTACAAGCGTATCCTATCCTTACCTCATTTAGAAATTGGGTGAATGTTTTCAGCGTAGTCGATTTAAAAAAACGACAAAAGGCTGTTTCATTCATATGGGCAATTTCCGCAGCTTCCTTTAAAGTAATGTCTTCGGTAAAGTTGTTCATGATAAAATCCTGAACATTATTTATTCGCCCCGCACCTTTTGACTGATAGCAGTCTATAAATCCCAAACTGGAAAGTTTTCTGTATTCTTTGGTTTTGGAAATGTAGAGCAAGATGTTTATAAACTCAAGTAATCTTTCACCGCCTTCCTTGGAAGTGAGTTTTTGGAGTTTTTCAGAAACTACCTCCCGGGTTTTGCCAAGAAGTTGTAGTCCCCGTACCGATTCATCCAGTAGTTCCCTGACACCGTGCATTTCCGGAAGGTTTAAAAAATCTTTTCCGGCAAATTCTCGGATAAACTGAGTTAAGATCATTTCCACACGGATTTCGGGTAAATCTTCGTAGTAGATTTTGTCCGACCTCCATACATGGGGCAGATGAGGGCCTACCAGAACCAGATCTCCGCTTTCAAACGCCTCTATACTGTCACCGATAAAGCGTGTGCCACTACCTCGTAAAATATGCAGAAATTCTAGTTCCACGTGGTTGTGCCAAGTGTCATAAGTGTGTTGAACCGTAAATTCTCCAATGTAGAATGACTGTTCAAAAGACTTTGTGTTTTTTTTAAGAAATAAGGGAAGCATGTCGGAAATCTTGGGTTAAAGAAATTTAGAACTTAAATATCGTTAAATATTTGCTTGAATGTGATAACAATTGTCAATAATTGTAAATTCTGTATCATTGCCTGCAAATCAAAGACAATTTTATTACTGTTAACTCCCGTAAATTTGATTTATATTTTATATTAATCCCTATTCGGATTTTTATTCAGAACACATAAACCCAAATATGGAAAAACTCCAGCAGCTCGATTACATTGCCTTTTTGATTTATATGCTTCTGATGGCAGGAATAGGTGTTTTTTTTGGTTGGTTTATCAAAGACATCAAAGATTACTTCAAAGGGGGAAATACCATTCCCTGGGTGATCGGAGCTATCAGTAATTACATGGGGCTTTTCAGTTCCTTTGTATTTGTGGCCCATGCTGGTATAGCTTATCAGTATGGCCTGATAGGTGTATTAATACTTTGGAGTACTATTTTCCCATGTTTGATTGCATCACGTTATCTGGCGGCAAGATGGAGAAGGTCTGGCATTATCACTCCTGTCGAATACCTGGAAACCCGATTTAACGGCAGCGTGAGACAGACCTTTAGCTGGATAGGACTACTGATGAGATTTTTGGACAACATGGTCAGGTTGTATGCCATTGGGATTTTTATCAGCACGGCGACCCACTTTAGCTTTTTTGAATCTGTGGTGATTTCAGGATTTGTCATCACCATGTTTACCATTGTTGGTGGTGTTTGGGCGGTGGTCGTCATGGATGCCATTCAATTTGTGATATTGATCTTTGCCTCCCTAATCATGGTGCCACTTTCATTGGATGCTGTAGGAGGCTTGGGCAGTTTGATGGAAAAACAGCCTCAACATTTCAACTTCTTAAATGGTCCTAACGGCAATATGTTTTGGATTTTTGTCTATTTCCTTTTGATCAGCCTTAAGTACAATGGAAACTGGGCTTTCATCCAACGCTTTTACAGTGTAAAAGATGAAGCCTCATCTAAAAAACTGGGGTATTTTACGGCCATTCTTTTCTTTGTTTTTCCCATTTTCTTTTTGTTGCCGGCCATTGCGGCCACAGAAATATTCCCTGTGCTGCCTAATCCTGAGATGGCCTATGTGGCCACAGCGGTGAAATTACTCCCCTCCGGAATCATGGGTTTGATGCTTGCCGCCATCTTCTCCGCTACCATGTCTTCCCTTAATTCCGAGTTCAATGTCATGTCGGGTGTTTTGACCAATGATATTTACAAGAGATTATGGAATCGGGACGGTACAGATGCCCATTACCTATGGGTGGCAAGGATTAATATCATATTGGTGGGAATAATAGCCACCATCGGTGCCTTATATGTGGGCCAATTGGGCGGTGCTTTTGAAGCGAATAAACTATTGACGGGATTATTTGCCATTCCATTGGCCATTCCGTTGGTGTTTGGTCTTTTATCGAAAAAACCAAACGCTCAAGGGGCAATAGCTACTGTACTTGTTGGTATTCTTGCCGGGTTCATTCTCAACGGCCATCCTGAAATTTCCTGGGAATTGGCAACTTTCATAGAAATTGTAATCTGTTTTGCGATATTCTTCTCTTCTGGCTGGTGGGTGCCAAAAACCATCGAATATAAAAGAAGGGTGGACACGTTTTTCAAGTTGATCAATACCCCCTTGAGACAGGATGAAATTCCAATCATATCAAAAGCATTCAAAAAAATGCTGTCAAATGTATTTATGATTGCTTTGGCCCTAAGTGGCTTACTGATTCTGGCAATGGCATTATTTTCTCTTGGCACCAAAGGAAGCAATATCGCTATAATTGGTGCCATTGTTTATTTCTTAGTTGCAATAGTAATTTTCTTCGTCAGCAAAAAGCCACTACCAAGTCACAAATCTTAAAATCATGGAAGCTTTTATAAACAAAAATTGGCTGATCAAAAATAAAACGGGAGAACGGCTCTACCATGAGGTAGCAGCCAATCTTCCCATTATTGATTACCACAACCACCTCAATCCACACCATATTGCGGAAAACAAACAGTTTGCAAACCTTACCGAAATTTGGATTAGACATGACCCTTACAAACACAGGGCCATGCGGATCAATGGAATACCTGAAAATGGCATCACCGGATCGGTATCAGATTATGATAAATATCTAAACTGGGTAAGCACCATTCCCAAAACCATAGGCAATCCACTTTTTCATTGGAGCTTTCTCGAATTGAAAAGGATCTTTGGCATGGATGAAATGCTCAATCAAAATAACGCCGAAGTAATATGGGAAAGTTGCAATGAAAAACTTCAACAAGAAGGATTCAGAACATGCAGCTTGATTACAAAGTGGAAGGCGGAAATTTTGGTTACCTCCGACGATTTGTTGGATAACCTTGAGTCTCACAGAAAAATTGCCGACTCACCCAATAAAGTCAAAGTGCTTCCTTCCTTGCGAGCAGATTCCATCCTGGATTTTGGAAATCCCAATTATTTGGAGTGGATCAAACAACTGGAACATGATGTAAATGAGTCCATTTCTGATCTAGGTGACCTTCAGCAAGCGATCAAAATAAGGTTGGACTATTTTGCTGAAAATGGATGCCTCTTTGCGGATCATGCCCTTGATTCCGGATTTTCGTTTAAATCCATCGGAGAAAAGGAAGCCAGGAAAATTTTCAACAATATCATGCATCAGTGGCCTTTGGAACCCAAAGATCTCGTCAAGTTACATTCGTTTATGCTGAGTTTTTTGGGTGAAGAATATGGGAGGCGGGGCTGGATCATGCAGTTGCATATCGGAGCTCAACGAAATACCAGCAGCAGGCTTAGGGGCTTGGTTGGTTCTGCTGGTGGGTTTGCCAGCATTGGAAAGGCCTGTGACATCAATTCGTTAACCTTGTTTTTGGACAGCTTGGATAAAAATAGTTTGCTTCCAGAAACTATTTTATATACGCTAAACCCGGCTGACAATGCCGCTTTGGCCAGTTTGACCGGTTCATTTGCAGAAGACGGCGTTGCTGGGAAAATTCAGTTTGGACCTGCCTGGTGGTATAACGACCATTATGCGGGAATCAGAAAACACCTGAATGACATATCCTCGTACGGTTTGTTGCCCACTTTTATTGGTATGACAACAGATTCCAGGAGTATCCTTTCGCTATCACGACATGAATATTTCAGAAGAATACTCTGCGACCAAATCGGGGGATGGATGGAGGAGGGAAAGCTTCCAAATGACATGGATCTATTGGAGCAGTTGATCAAAGACATTTCCTATTTGAATATCAAAAATAAAATCCTCAAAAGAGAGAAAATATGGCAGGGATAAATCAAGATAGAGTGGCTGTAGTTACGGGTGCCGGAGGGACATTGTGTTCTGAAATGTCTCGGGCTTTGGCAAAACAAGGAATCAAGGTAGCCCTTTTAGGTAGAGATCTTGCTAAACTCCAGTTGGTGGAGGCAGAGATTTTAGAAAGCGGTGGCATTGCCATTGCCGTCAGTACGGATGTGATATCCGAAGAACAAGTGACGCAGGCAAGAAATGAAATCTTTGAAAAGCTCGGTCCTTGTTCTATTTTGATCAATGGGGCAGGAGGAAACCAAATGGAGGCAGTGACTACCTTTACGGCTTATGATCCCAAAGAGCTCGAACCGGCTTCGGACTCGCAAAGGGGATTTCTCAATTTGAACATGGATACGTTCATGCGTGTACTTCAGGTCAATACCATGGGAACAGTGATTCCCTGTAAAATATTTGCAAAGGATATGGCTCAAAACGGTGGCGGAACCATTATTAATATTGCCTCGATGAACAGCTTCCGCCCCCTTTCAAGGGTGGGTGCTTATGGCATGGCAAAAGCTGGGATTGCCAACTTTACCCAATGGCTTGCCACTTATCTGGCTCCTGCCAATATCCGGGTCAATGCCATTGCTCCGGGATTTTTCATCAATGAAAGAAGTAAGAAAATCTTGTTCAACCCTGATGGAAGCAAAAGTGCTCGGGGAGAAAATATCCTGCGCCAAACTCCCTTAAAGCGGTTTGGAGAAGCAAAGGAATTGATCGGTTGTATGAATTGGCTAATCAATGACAATGAAGCTGGTTTTGTGACCGGAACCGTCATTCCCATTGACGGTGGATTTATCGCTGATTCAGGGATTTGAAAGACCTTTGAGGTTTTTAAAAACCTCGAAGGTCTAGTATTTAAGAGAGAAAGTAGTACAATCGTAAAAAAATCAATATGAAAAGTTGTTTGTTGGTCACCATTTTTCTGCTTTCATCATTTGTCTGCATAGCACAGACCAATGGCGAAAGTCCTATGAAATTCCTTGGAAAAGTAAAATCCAGAAACGCCAATGAAATCGGTGGTTCAAACTGGCTGCTGGGATGTGAAACGCTGGACAGGGATTTTACGGATTATGACCAATATAAGGAATACCTCAATCCGCTAGGTATCAAGCGACTTAGGTTTCAGGCGGGTTGGGCAAAAACGGAAAAAATCAAAGGACAGTATGATTGGGCTTGGCTGGATCATATTGTCAATGATGCCGTAAGCAGGGGATTGGAACCGTGGCTGCAATTTTCTTATGGCAATACAATCTATGAAGGTGGAGGAGGGATCAACCTTGCGGCAGGCGTCCCTGAATCCGAAGTTGCCTTGGCTGCTTGGGACAAATGGGTGGCTGCTTTGGTCACCCGGTACAAAGGGAAAGTGATGGAATATGAGATTTGGAATGAACCGAATTTTGGAGATAACCTTTACAATACGCCAGAAAAAGCAGCTGCCATGAATATCAGAACCATTAAAATCATCAAAAAAATACAACCGGACGCCAAAGTTTCCGGCCTAGCCTTAGGTCATATTGATCTTGCTTATGCAGATGAATTTTTCAAGGTTCTTGATGATTCAGGCACCCTCCAATTTTTTGACAATATGACCTACCATGATTATGTATACAATCCTGATTTCCATTATGACAAAGTGATGCAACTGAAAGCAGTTCTTGGCAAATACGCTTCTGATATCCCACTCAGGCAAGGTGAAAACGGAGCACCATCCCGGAATGGTTTTGGAAGAGGCGCAATAGGTAACCATGACTGGACAGAATTATCCCAGGCAAAATGGAACACCAGACGGATGCTCGGTGATCTCGGCCATGACATAGAATCCAGTGTGTTTTCGATTATTGACATGGCGTATACAAGTGGTCCTATCAGACTGTTGAATGTGAAAGGATTGCTGATGTCGGATTCGACAAAGCGTGTTATCAGACCAAAGATGGCCTACTATGCTGTACAACACGTGGCGTCCATTTTTGACAATTCCCTGGAAAGGATCCAAAACATAAGGCAAACCCACAACGGGAATTATATACCAGCAAACCCGGAAGATATTGCGATGACCAAAAGTACCGACTTGGGTTTTGCGGTCTATGGGTACAGGCATACCGAAAGCAAACTGAATGTCTTTACGATTTGGCAAAAGGAGAGTATTCCAAACAACAGTACCGAAAAGCAAAGTTGCAACTTCACTTTTACCAATGCAAGTTTTCAAAATCCAGTTTATGTAGACGTTATCACCGGAGAAGTATATGAAATCCCTGCTGACAAATGGAAGAAAGAAGGTCCGAAATATTCCTTCAGGGACATTCCTGTCTATGACGGCCCGATCCTTATTGTGGACAAAAGCTTGATTTTAATCCAAAATCCTTGAAATAATTTCAACAAAAACGATAGAACCATGAGTGTAGACCAATATAAAAAAGAAGTGGGGATGATGAACCTTGAGAAACTAATCGAGGTGAGGGAAGTAATTACAAAAGTTGAATTTCCTGTTGCGGATGAGGAACTTTTGTCCCGATATGAAAAGATTTATACCGGAGCCATCAATGATGTCCTCAGGGAGTTTACGTTGCTCAACCAAGCCCTTCCGATACGAATCAAAGCCCTAAGAGAATACCAAACGGTGGCAGGGTTTGCCTTTACGGTGAAAAGTTCCTCCAGCACCCGGGTGAGTGGTGAGATGGAATTCAGGACTAAAATGTTGGACGAGATGCACCCCAATGCCTTTGTGATTTATGATACGAGCGGAGATGAAGAATCCACCTCTTGGGGTGGGGTCATGACGGCTACGGCGAAAGGGAAAGGGGTAAAAGCGGCCTGTATTGACGGAGGGATCCGGGATACCCATCAGATTTTGGAAGCAGATTTCCCGGTTTTTTATAAATACAAGTCATCCAATGGGAGCCTTGGAAGGTGCTTGATCACGGATTATCAAGTTCCCATACAGATAGACAAATGTTTTATTAAGCCTGGCGATGTGGTCATGGGCGATGTGGACGGAGTATTGGTTGTACCCAGGGAAATAGCCTATGATGTCCTGGTAAGGGCCGAGGAGATTAAGGAAAATGAGAAGAAGATATTCAGCTGGGTGAAGGAAGGGCAGAGTGCCAAGGATATTTCTGACAAGGGGGGGTATTTTTGATTTATAGGTGATGAAGTGATGGGTGATGGAGTGATAGGTGGTGGAGTGATAGGTGATAATTGATGAGGGATCATTAACCCTTAACCCTTAACCTTTAACCCTTAACCCTCAACCCTTAACCCTCAACCCTTAACCATTAACCCTTAACCTTTAACCCTTAACCCTTAACCCTTAACAATCAACCAAAAAGTATATGAAATTTTCAATGTTGTTGCCGGCGAAGTATGATGAGCGGAAGTGGACGCTTGCGAGGCAGATAGGGGTGGAGTATGCGATTACCAAGGCGGCTCCGGAATTGACGGGCACGGAACCACCACATAATTTTAAGGTTTTAAAATCTGTAGCGGACAGTTTCCGGGAGAAGGGTTTCAAACTCTATGGCTTGGAAGGGGATCAGTTTGACATGGCTCCCATCAAGCTGGGATTAGCGAACCGGGATGAGGTTATAGAAAAATATATTCTAATGCTCCATAACATGGGCCGACTTGAAATCCCTTTGTTGTGCTATAATTTTATGGCCAGCATCGGGTGGTTTCGGACGAGGGTGGATATTCCCGAAAGGGGAAGTGCACAAGTAAGCGGGTTTTATCTGGATGATGTCAGCAACCAATTTGTCCCCGAAGATCAACGGATTTCTGAAGAAAAACTATGGGAAAATTTATTCTACTTTCAGGATGCTGTTTTGCCGGAGGCAAAAAGTGCCGGGGTAAAAATGGCACTCCATCCGGATGACCCACCTGTTAGTCCGTTGAAAGGAGTAGGAAGGATTTTGACAAATTCAGCTGCTTTTGAAAAAGTTTGGAATCGCAACCCTATTGAGAGTAATGCCATTACCTTCTGTCAGGCATCTTTCCTGACTATGGGCGAAAATATCCAGGAATTGGCCAAAAAGTGGCTAAAAGAAAACCGGGTTGCTTTTTTGCATATCAGAGATGTGGAAGGAGACAGGGAGAATTTCAGGGAGACGTTTCATGACAACGGTCCGACAAACATGGTAGAGATGTTCCGGATTTATCACCAATTTGGCTTTGATGGTCCGCTTAGACCTGACCATGCCCCAGCGATGTACGGGGAAACACAGGGGAGTTTTGGAGGAAGCACTACCGTGGGTTATGAGATCACAGGGAAGATATTCGCCATTGGGTATATGAAGGGGATATTGGAGGCGGTGGAGCAATTGGAGAATTAAACTGGGGAATTTTCGGACTTAACTTTTCCAAATGAACTTCAGGAAATTTTGTTCCGATAGCTTGCGGGATAATCAAGGCAAACAACACTATTATTTAGAAATGTCTTTAAACAGCATTTCTAATACTTTTTTGGATCAAGCATCATTGCCTTTAACAGATTGTTGTTGGCTATAAACTTTTTCCTGCCTGCGCTTAAAATCTTTCATTGCTTTTTTTAAATCTGTTAAATATTGCTCTTTGTCCTGCAAGTATTTTTCGGATAATTCGCCTCTAATCTGGCGCATAAATTCAACCGCATGAAATTCTTTGTCCGTATTATTATTCTCCTTCTTCATATATCACTTCTTTAGGTGTTCTGATATCAATAATCCGATACCCAAATTTAAGATTTATTGC
>JBBQXZ010000133.1:0-12397 GCA_038209145.1 Cytophagales bacterium
GGCAAGAAAATCAACGATGAAATAGAAAAAGAAATTACGAATTTAGAATTACGGATTACGAAACTTTATGGCGAATTACCAACACAAGAAACCATAGCAGAAATCGATAATCTGAAATCAAAGATCAAAAATCTCCAATCCCAAGATTTAGGCTTCAAAGTGCTAAAATTAGAAGACAGCAACTTCAAGCAATGGCAACAATTCCCCTCTCTTGGAGGGGTGTCCGAAGGACGGGGTGGTAAAGAAGCGAAAGCAAATGCCCTAGCCGAGCAGATCAAATTGTTTGTGGATCCTGTTTCCGAATCAGCCACGATTGAGAATATGGTCTATGAGCTCTTGCTCAAAAGCGGCAAGGACCTGAACAGCCCGATAGCAAAGAAATCCGGCTATCATGCTATCAATGGCAATGAATTGGTTTTGCTCTTGGAACAAGCCACTCAAGAGATTATTGATACTGTAATTGCTCAAAAACCAAACAAAGTCATTGCTTTAGACAAGCTTTTCAAAGGCAACGACCAATTGAAAACCAATACTGTGTTGCAGATGCGCGATGCGGGGATAGCATTTAAAACCATCTAAAGATGAGTAAGGAAATAGCAAATATCCTATATGAAGACCTGGCTAAGATCATAGCGCAGGGCAAAATAAAAGTTGCGCAGCAGGTCAACAGCACAGTTGTGTTGGTATATTGGCAAATAGGCTATAAAATCAATACCCATATTCTCGATAATAAACGGGCTGAATATGCGCAGGAGATTGTGTCGACAGTGTCGACACAATTGAAGACCAATTTTGGAAAAAGTTTTGAATTGAGAAACTTACGCAGAATGATGCAGTTTGCCGAACAGTTTCCAGATTTGGGAATAGTGTCGCCACTTGCGACACAATTGAGCTGGAGCCACTTTATAGAATTGTTGCCACTACAAAAAAGCGAAGCAAAATTTTTTTACGCCACAAAAGCGAAAGAAGCTGCCTGGAGTAGAAATGAATTAAGGAGACAAATCGAACGCAAAGCATTTGAGCGCAATGAAATAGCCAATTTTCAAGCCCATTCAGAGTTGCAAGAAATTCAAAATACCTTTAAAGATCCTTACTTTTTAGATTTTTTGGGACTTAAAGATGGCTACTTAGAAAAAGATGTAGAAAGTGCCATTGTCAAGGAATTGGAACTTTTTATATTGGAATTGGGTGTGGGCTTTTCTTTTATAGAACGACAAAAAAGAATTATTTTAGACGGAGAAGACTTTTATTTAGACCTGCTTTTTTACCACCGCAAATTAAAGCGATTGGTAGCAATCGAATTAAAATTGGATAAGTTTAAAGCAGCGCACAAAGGGCAAATGGAGTTATATTTAAAATGGTTGGATAAATATGAAAAACAGGAAGGCGAAAACAGCCCGATAGGTTTGATATTGTGTGCGGGAAAAAGCAGTGAACAGGTAGAGTTGCTTCAGATGCACAAAGACGGAATTATGGTGGCGGACTATTGGACAGAACTTCCGTCTAAAAAGCAGTTGGAGGCAAAACTACATGCTTTGTTCATTGAGGCAAAAGCGAGAATTGAAAACCGTAAATTTTTGGGAGAATGAAACAATTGAAAACCAATCGTGTGATGCGGACGAAGGATGGGGGGATAGCATTTAAAAGGATATAAGAACAAGGCTATGATAACTTACTTGAAAATAACAGGCTTTAAGTCTTTTCATAATTTTGAGATGGAGTTTACACCTTTGACGATAGTTGCGGGAACGAACGCCTCAGGAAAAAGTAATTTGTTTGATGCGCTGATGTTATTATCTAATCTGGCTGAAACTGACAATATTAAAAGAGCATTCAAAGACCAAAGAGGGGAATTTCTAGAATTGTTCACACAATACGGTGAAAACAACTACGCAAAGGAGATGGAATTCACCATTGAAATGCTGCTAAATAAAGAAATCTCAGATGCTTGGGGAAATAAGGCAACTTTAAAATACACCAGACTGCGATACGAGCTAAAAATCAATAGATATACCAACGATTCCGGCTTAGAAGATATTGAGGTTTCGTATGAAAGCTTGGTCAATTTAAAGCATCAGGAAGACAAATGGATACAGATTATCCCGAAGGTCTATTGTGAGATTTGGCGTCCCAAAGTAGTTACAGGAAAAAGAGGTATTCCTTATATCAATACCACGACTGAGAGTGGAATACTTACCGTAGAAGTTCCTCAGGATGGCAAGACTGGAAATAAGAGAAGATTCCCATTGAAAAATGCCTCAAGGACTGTTCTAAGCAGTTTTGATACGACTGATTTTCCCCATGTATTGGCCGCAAAAGAGGAAATGAAAAGCTGGAAATTTTTGCAGATGAATCCGGAAGATTTGAGAAAGCCAACTGACAAGTCAAATGGCGAGGATACCATCACCCAAAGTGGTAAGAATCTTGCTGCGGCACTCAATCGAATCACCTTGAAAAACGAATATAGTCTAGGTGAAATATCCCGAAAGCTTCAATCCTTTGTACCAAATTTTATAGAGGTGAAAGTTTTGGATGACAAGGAAAATAAGCAATTCATAATCAAGCTGATTGACAAAGATGGAAAAGCGTATTCTTCTCGGGTCTTGTCAGAGGGGACATTGAGGATATTGGCACTCTGTATTCTGGAGCAAGATGATCGACACACCGGGCTGTTGTGTTTTGAAGAACCCGAAAACGGGATTCATCCTTACCGGATTGCATCCATGGCAGAGCTACTCAAACATCTGACGAATGATTTCACAGATGAGGAGCTACCACTAAGGCAAGTTATTGTCAATACACACTCACCGATCCTAGTGAATAGTATTTATAAATGGGAACAGGATAGCACAGTCAGTATTTGGTATGCTGAGATAATAAATAGAATCACGGATATAAACAATTCAAGAATAAAAATTTCTGTTACGAATATCCTTCCGGTAACAATCGGGTTGGAGTATCTATTGAATCTAACTTTTACAGACTCACAAAAGAAAATGACTTTGGCGACAGTTAAAGAATACCTTGAAACTACAGGAAACTCACAATAGCGATGGGACAAATATTTGTTGGGTTGATGGCAGAAGGTCCTACCGATTATCGGTTTCTAGCTCCTATAGTTGAAAAAGCGCTGACTGAAATTGTATTTGAATGTCAGGGACAAATCGATATCGATGTAAAGGTAATTGATTGTGAAAAAGGAAATGGTTTTGTCGATTTTGTTGCGAATGCATCTCAAAAAGGGCATCAAGACTTTGGGATCACCATGCTGATTGTTCATACAGATGCAGGTGATATCACAGCGGAAAATGTGAACAATACTAAAATAAGACCAGCTTTAGCTTTCGTAGAAGCCCAATCGGCGGAGACTTATTGCAAGTATATAGCAGCACTGGTGCCCATCCAAGAAACTGAAGCCTGGATGTTGGCCAATAAAGAGGCGTTGATAAAGCAAATAGGAACCAAGAAAAATGAAGCGGAGCTCAACATTAATGGCCATCCGGAGGGATTTAGAAATCCGAAAGAAAGAATAGAGGAAGCCATCCGGATAGGAAGAGCAGAATTACCCAAAAAATTAAGAGACTCTCTGAAAATCTCAGATCTATATTCTTTTCTAGGTCAATCCATTCAGATTGGAGATTTGAGGAGTTTCTATTCCTATCAGGATTTTGAACATAATATTAGGCAGGTGTTAATTGATCTGAATTTATTGCAGTCCGAATCATAAATGGATATGAGCAAAGAATTAAAACTTAGTTTTGAATCCAACCTTTCTTATCAGCAAGATGCCATCAAATCCATCACCGATTTGTTTGAAGGGCAGCCCTTGGAGGATTCCTTATTGGAGTTTAACCTTAAAGAAGAAGAAGGGACTTTGAATTTGATCAACGGTGTTGGCAACAACCTGATTTTGTCAGAAGGACAAATCCTCAGCAACCTTCAAGGCATCCAAGCCAATAATGAAATAAAGGTTTCGGAGCAGTTGGACGGCATGCATTTTTCGGTAGAAATGGAAACAGGTACAGGAAAAACGTACGTATACCTGCGGACCGTTTATGAACTGAACAAACGCTATGGATTCAAAAAATTTGTGATTGTCGTACCTTCTGTCGCTATCCGTGAGGGAGTTTTAAAAAACCTAGAAATCACCCACGACCACTTTCAAACACTCTATGACAATGTTCCTGTTAACTTTCAGGTCTATGACAGTACCAAAGTTTCCACGTTGAGAGGTTTTGCCACTACCAATACCATTGAAGTTTTGGTCATCAACATCGATTCTTTTGCCAAGGATGAAAACATCATCAACAAGCCCAACGACAAGCTAAACGGACAAAAACCGGTTGAATTTATTCAGGCTACCCACCCCATAGTGATTGTGGACGAGCCACAAAATATGGAAACAGAAAAGCGTGTTGCCGCCATTGAAAACTTAAATGCCCTTTGTACGCTTCGCTATTCCGCCACACACAGAAACAGATATAACCTTACCTATAACCTAAACCCTGTGAAGGCTTATGATTTGGGTTTGGTCAAACAAATTGAAGTTGATTCGATCAGGGAAGAAAATGCTTTCAATGATGCTTTCGTGTCAGTAGAATCTATTACGGCAACCAAAACCAAAGTCTCCGCCAAAGTTTCCATCAATAGCAACGAAAACGGAGGCGTAAAAAAGAAATCCGTCACAGTAAATGTGGGAGATGATTTATACAAACTTTCGAATGAGAGAGAAATCTATTCGGATGGCTATATCATCGAAGAGATTGATGCGGTAAATCAATGTATGTCCATCTCAAACGGAAGCTTGCTTTACAAAGGCGACAGCCAAGGCGGATTGAGTGATGAAGTGATGAAGTTCCAAATCCGTAAAACCATTGAAGAACATCTGAAGAAAGAAAAACGGCTGAACAAATTGGGGATAAAAGTTTTGTCGTTGTTTTTCATAGACAAGGTGGCAAATTACCGGGCTTACGATGCGGCAGGAAATCCCGAAAAAGGAAAATTCGCAGTTTGGTTTGAAGAGATATACCAAGAATACATATCCAAACCAGCATTTAGCGCTTTGAATAGATTTACGGTTCAAGAGACGCATAACGGCTATTTTTCACACGACAGCAAAGGAAAAGTAAAAGACACTTCAGGAGAAACCAAAGCAGATGATGACACCTACAGTTTGATCATGAAAGACAAGGAGAAATTGTTGGGATTGGACAATTCCTTGCGGTTTATTTTCTCGCATTCCGCACTTAGGGAAGGTTGGGACAATCCAAACGTATTCCAGATTTGCACTTTGAATGAAACCAAGTCAGACATTAAAAAGCGACAGGAAATTGGAAGAGGATTGCGTTTGGCTGTGGACCAAACAGGAAAACGAACCTATGATCAAAATATAAATCGCTTGACCGTTATTGCCAATGAGGCATATGACGATTTTGCCAAAGCCCTGCAAAAAGAAATTGAAGCCGATTGCGGGGTGGCGTTTACAGGAAGAATCAAAAACAAAACGCAAAGGACCGCTATAAAATATCGCAAAGGTTTTGAAGCCGACCCTGCTTTCTTGGAGATTTGGGAGAAGTTGAAAAAGAAAACCACTTACCGAGTAGATTATAAAACAGACGAACTAATTACTTTGGCTGCAAAAGTCATAAAAGATTTACCTGAAATCAAAGCACCTTCATTACGTTCTACAAAGATTGGAATTACGATGACAGGTGAAGGGGTAGGCACCAACTATGTTGGGGAGAAAGTAGAATCTTATGGTAGTTACGCTTGGAAAATCCCTGATGTGTTGGGTTACATTCAAAGTAAAACAGAATTGACCCGCTCAACCATTGAAGAAATACTGAGCAAATCAGGCAGGATCGAAGATATTTTAATCAACCCCCAATTGTTTTTGGACTTGGCGATACAAGCCATAAATAGGACTTTGTACGATCTTATGATTGATGGGATCAAATATCAAAAAACCTGTCTGCCGGATGGCATGATCGGTGGTTCGGAATACGAAATGGCATTGTTTGAAGCGCAGGAATTGGAAGTTTATCTGAATGATTTTTCTTTTAAAGTATCCGAACCTAACAAAACCATTTATGAAGAATTTGTACCGTTGGATTCGGGCGTTGAAAGCCAATTTGCAAAGGACTGTGAAAGCAGCGGGCAGATCAAATTCTATTTCAAGTTACCAAATTGGTTTAAAATCCCCACTCCGATAGGAAACTACAATCCCGATTGGGCTTTGGTATTTGAGGACGAACAAAAAATTTATTTTGTGGCAGAGACCAAAGATACAGGCACACCACAAGTTGACCTTTCAAAACTAAGTGGAGACGAACAAATGAAGATTAAGTGCGGCAAAGCACATTTCAACGAGTTTTCAGACTTGGAATATAAAGTAGTAAACAAAGTAGGGCAGTTAATTGAGTAATGGCAAAACATAAAATAAAATCATATGACTAGATATTAGAATATTCGGCAAAAAAAACTCCAAAAACACTAACCTTTAGGCAATGGATTTGGTTTAGCTTATAATTCAGCAATTTTACAACAATGCAATCAACGAATTCATTGAATCTATTTACAACCTTTTACTTAAAAAGCTTTTCTTCATTGTTGATAACAAGATTTTGAGTTCGATTTGCAACATCTTTAAAAAAATGAAATAATGAAAAAGAATGTATTATTTATGGTAGCATTTTTTGCAACTATACATGTTTTTGGACAGGACAAAAAAGATTTTATGTTGAATTTCGGGATTCAATGGAATATGCCTGAACGTTACTTTAACAATGATTTATCCAAGTTCAACGGTGAGAATACAGGAATAGGGTTTCATATTTATCCAAAATGGTATTTAAAAGAAAATCTATCGCTGGGATTAAATATGGAATATGCCATGGTTCAGGAAAAGGCAACGACCGACGACATCTACTCATTCAATATTTTTTCATTTTCCCCAACAGTCAATTATTATTTCATGAAAACCAAAATCCGCCCTTACATTGGTATTGGGGTCGGATTATATACCGTATCGATTGCGGACAAGAAATTGAATACCGGAATAAGACCAATAGTTGGCGTTTCGGTTTTTAACCGATTTGATTTAAGTCTCGAGTATAGTAGAATACTTGGAGACTTGGAAATTAATCCATTGGTGTCGCAAGGCTTTGGGAACTATTATGTTGCACTAAAAGGCAGTTACAGTATAGGCTTGGGTGGCACAAAAAATAAATCCCGCCAATAGCTACAAGAAATAGGTAAAAAGCACTAATTTTAAAATCCCTGGCGTTTTGACTAAAACCGCCAACTCTTTAGGTTTGACAATTAAAAAACCAATTTCGAAACACAAAAAGTTTGGCTAACGCCAAGCTGAAAAGTAAATCGTTGTGCAACTGCCCTACTTACCATAGTCGAGCCGGTAATGGGCAAGTTTAGGAAATGAAACGGCATAACGAAAAAGAAATTCACCCGAATTTGACATTTATTGACATGTATAAATAGTGACAAGTTGCGTAAAAACGTGGAGACCAGCGACTACTTGAAAACGCGACGATACCGAAAAGCCCAACGAGTGGGTAAAATAAAACAGCGTTAAGATGAAAAAATATTTGGCATTACTTTTATTTTTAATGGTCACAACGGTGTCAATCGGACAAAGTAAATATCAAGATGTAGTTTACCTGAAAAATGGAGGGATTATTCGGGGTACAATTATTGAACAAGTTCCGAACAAATCCATTAAGATTGAAACAGTCGACAAAAGTGTTTTCGTTTATCAAATGGATGAAATTGAAAAATTCACCAAAGAGCAACTCAATGGTGAAAGCTCAGGATTAAAAAATAATTCAGAAAAGCGGAAAGGATTTATTGGGTTATCGTTAGGTGCTTCAATTCCAGTTGGGGTTTATGGAGAATGGTTTGCTAATACAGGTCTTCAAATAAACTTGATAAATTATGGGTACCTATTTTCAGAAAATTTTGGAATTTCGGCTATGTGGTTTGGTGCGGCACATCCATCAATTTCCGTTGGTTTTGAGCCTTGGTCTTATGGTGGAATAATGGCGGGTCCTTTATTATCACTTCCGCTTTCAGATATATTAGAATGGGACTTCAGGCCAATGATTGGGTATGCTGTTACAACTCTTCCTGTTAACCCAAATATTGTTATATCTGCTAATAACCAAGCAATATCTTTTGCTTGGAACCTTGGAACAAATTTAAGAGTAAATGTTGGAAAGAAAGTATCTCTGTTATTCAGCGTTGATTATTTCTCAACTAAGCCTGAATTTAAAGATTTCAACTTTAAACCAACTATTGGCACAATTTCATTGGGATCCGGAGTTGCTTATAGACTAAAATAGGCAGCCCACAATCGATTAGTTCGACCTGAGGCTATTGGCTAAGGTTGAGGCTCAGATGTAGGAAGGATCAGTGAATCTATTGCTTACCTGAAAAACGGCTCCAAGAAACTTTCCTTATAGGATCTTCCTGTTGGAAGTGGAATGCCATTATGAAGGTGAATTGTATTCCCGCTTACCTTTTGAATTTGATTGGGGTTGACCACATACGATTTATGAATTCGAAAAAAATCCCAGCCTTCCAGCATTTCAAGCCATTTTTTTATGGGTTCGGATGAAAGTTGTTTTTTATCGGGCAAGTAAAACTCACAGTAATCTCCATCGGCTGATAGGTAAAGAATTTCCTCAAATGAAATCCCGAAATGCCCGTAACCGATTTTGATAAAGCGTTCCTTCTTATAGTTTGGCCTTCTAAAATAATTGTGGGCTGATGAAGATTTACCTTGCTTACAGCTTTCAAAAACCTTTCGAATGAAAAAGGTTTCAGCAAACAATCCACTATTATTTTTTGAGTGGTTCTTTTTTCTCAAATTTACAGCGGATTAAAATTACGACAAAATGAAAATTTTACTCACCATTCTATTAATTCTAGGCCTTGGACTGAGCCATGCCGATGGCCAGGGAATAGAAATAAATGGAAAAGTCGTAAATGGCAAAAGTCAAGCTCCCATTGAATTTGCCATGATCAAGGTCTTGGACAAGGAATCCGGTCAATTAATCGCCGGTACAATTACCAAGCCGGATGGAGAATTTCTACTTTCGAGCGAGAGCAGAAGCTGCATTGTGGAGATTAGCTTTATGGGCTTCATCACCCTGCAAATGACAGAATTTGAGATTCGGGATAATTTATTGAATCTGGGGACAATAGAATTAGAGGAAGACTCCAAGCTGATGGATGAGGTGACCGTGCAAGCTGATCGATCCACGAATGAATTCCAACTTGACAAACGTGTATTTAACGTAGGGCAAGACCTCAGCAGTACGGGTGCCAGTGCTTTGGATGTGCTCAATAATGTCCCATCAGTGACTGTAAATATTGAAGGTCAGATTTTGCTGCGCGGTACGGGAGGAGTGCAAGTACTAATCAACGGTAAACCTTCTGTATTGACCAGCGATGGCGGCAATGCACTGGGAACAATCACCGCAGACATGATCGAAAAAGTAGAGGTGATCACTAACCCCTCTGCCAAATACAACGCTGAAGGCACATCAGGAATTATCAACATCGTACTCAAAAAAGAAGAAAAGAGAGGTGAAAATGGGTCGCTAACGGTGAATACGGGTGTTCCGAATAATCACAGCCTTGGCTTTAGCTTAAACAAACGAACAGATAAGTTTAATTTATTTAGCCAGCTTGGAGTAGGCTACAGAACGATGCCTGAGGATTTTGAAACGGACAATTTCAATAACTCCTCCCAAACCCGGATTCGAAACGTGGGCAGTGCGGAGAAGAACGAAAAATTCTTCAACCTAATCCTAGGGGCGGACTATTACCTCAATGATAAAAATGTACTGACCTTGTCTGGAAATTATGCTTTTGAAGGTGAGACCGAGTTCTCTACCGGTAATTTCAGCACGTATGATGCCGCTGATATAGCGCAATCGAGATGGGTCCGCGAGGAGTCTACCGAAGCGACCAATCCAAAATGGCAATACGAATTGCAATATAAAAGTGACTTTTCGGAAAATGGTGATCATAATCTGGTAATCAGTGCCATCGGAAATTCCTTTGCCAAAGATCAATCTTCTATTTTTGAAAATACGACTACTTTTGGAGAAGGAGCCGAGAGCCCCAGACAGCTTTCTGACAATGATTTCAGTCAGGCTGAATACAACTTTCAAGTAGATTATACGCGCCCGATCACAGAAAAAATCACCTTCGAAGCCGGTGGTCAGTATGTGATCAGTGAGGTAAAAAATGACTTTGCGATCAGCAACTTCGAAATGGATCAATGGGCCCCAATTCCAGAATTGACCAATAATTTTTTGTTTTCCCAAAAAGTACTTGGCGTATATGGTACAGGAGCCTACAAAGGCGAAAAATTCGGGCTAAAATTAGGGCTGAGGGTTGAGGACACCGACTTATATACCAATTTGGAACAAACAAATGAGGAGAACAGCCAAAAATTCACAAACCTATTTCCTACCGTTCATGCTTCATATAAAGTAAGCAAAAGTTTTTCCTTCCAAGGAGGGTACTCCAGAAGAATCTCAAGACCAGGGTTCTTTGACTTAAACCCGTTCTTCAATATCAGAAACAGCTTTAACGTCTCCACCGGTAATCCGGGATTATTGCCTGAATACACGGACAGCTATGAGGTGACGGGGATTATAGACCATTCGATATTTTCTCTCAGTGGGTCGATTTATCACCGATATATCACACAGACTGTCGAAGATGTGACATTATCAGAAGGCGATGTGAATATCACCATGCCGATGAATATAGGAACTAACCAAGTGACCGGATTGGAATTTAACGGAAAGATGACTCCCCGGGATTGGTGGTCACTCAGCGCCGATTTCAATTACAATTATTTTGACAGATCAGGAACTTTCGAGTCGACCCCGTTTGGCTTTGACACCAATCAATGGACTGTCCGGTTGAACAATAAGTTTGACCTTCCAGCTGATTTTTCCATAGAAGTCATAGGAGACTATCGGTCTTCATTTGAGACTTTTCAGAGAACAAACAGTGGCTATGCCATGGTGGATTTGGGTATTCGGAAAAAAATATTGAAAGGAAAAGCGATCATCAATCTGAGTGTCAGGGATGCCTTTGCATCCAGAATCTTCGAAAATGTAATCATCAATTCAAGTTTCTCACAATATGATTTCAGACAAAGAGGTCGCTTCGTTACGTTAGGTTTCAGCTTTGGCTTTGGTAAGGGAGAAGCAATGGAATTTAGCGGAACAAAGAGAAGGTTTTAGAAGGTTACGAATTTCAGGCTACACATTGCGGCTGTCGTTGCCCAAAAACTCAACCAACAGGTCATAGATATCAATGTAAGAAGTGTTGAAAGAACGATAACGGATTTCGGACTAAAAAAAAACTCCATAAGTTAGACGCCGGGGGAGGGAATGTCATTCACGTCACCATCCAGAAAACAAAGTGCGTTCGGGTTAAGGCCAACGTGACATTCCACAGTAACGAGGGTTACTTACGAGAGATGCTTAAGGACAAGATTTCCGGAAGCCAAATGAAACCAAGGCTCCCTTTCCCCGAATATCTCCGGATCGTCGGTGGGACCTGGTGGGGGGACTTTTCAGTAAAGGCGACGGCACTCCCTCCAAACAGTCGATACAGACGGTCGGTAAATCGGCACGCTGCGTCAACAGGGTGAGAAATAAAGATTCGCTGTGCGACCAGGGATTCTCACTGGTCAACGGACTGTCTGTTCTAGCCACAGATGGGATTGCCCACCGGATACTCGATGGTCCGTTTCGTACTATGGGGATTTCCAGCCCGCACTGATGAACGTCAGGATGCGGGATGGCGACTGCGGAACGGGGAAAGTATACTTTTCTTGAGTAAAATCTTTACTTATCTTTATCGCTATTAACGCAAGACATAATGATTTTAAGTTTCGGATCCAAAGAAAATGAAAAAGAAGAATTACAGCTGATACGGCCACTGAGATTAGGCAAATATTTTGGAACAACTTCTAAATTTTGGTTAGGATTACAAGCTAATTTCGACATTGAAGAAGAACAGAATCAGATAATTGAACAATTGAAAAAGTAACAATAAAGTGATCTGCTAGCCCGTTCTGATCCAATTTATTCGTTAAGACATTTTTAAAAATTATCCCTGAAAATTCCCAGACCCTTGTATCCAAATATTTGGGGCTAGTAGTGTCTCCCCCCTATCCCGGCTGGTCGCTAAAAACTTCAACCTGAACATTTATTACAGTCGCTACCAGTTCACTGGATCGTAGGTTGCGTTTTGAGATAATAGGAAAGCATCGGTTTGTAACTTTTTCTATTCAGGCCTGACTAAGTGATGGTTGTCCCCGGAAACGAACTTTATTCACTGACGCCTT
>JBBQXZ010000134.1:0-12239 GCA_038209145.1 Cytophagales bacterium
AAATAACTGGTTTGGTTAATTCTGCCAACGCCTTCTCCGTCAAGGCGGACTTTTTTATCCCTATAAAAATAACTCTCTCCCTGGATTGAGGAACGCCATAATTGGCAGCATGTAATACCTTGGGAGGCAATACAAGGTATCCATTTCCGTCAGCACTCGAAAAATCTTGTTGAATGATATCTTTCACATTAGTCAAGTTTACCAACCCTTTTACATTTTCAGCTATGAAAATATTTGGCTTTGTAATTTCGATTACTTCTTTCAGCCACATATAGAGATGCCCTCTCGTTTCTACAGATGGAATTTCCGATTGTATTAATCTACCCAGATGATCTTTATGCGAAGTTAGTCCATTTCTCTTTCCTGAAAGACTAAAATCTTGACAGGGAAATCCACCGGTTACTACATCTACTTTATCCGGAAAAACCAAGGTTCCTTGCCGATGCAGTTTCACTAAATCCACAATACTTTCCACGTGGTATACGCTTGGAGAATACCCCTTTTTCTTAAAATACGTTACCCAGGTATTTCGGGCATCCTGCAAAATATCATTGGCAAATACAGTTTGAAACTTGGTGGGCTTAAGCCTTATATAATCTCCCTCAGCTTTCGTTCCTATGAAATTTTTATTAAATAATTCGTTTACCGCATCTTGATGAACCATAAAATCCCCCTCGAAACCCAAATCCATCCCACCACATCCCGAAAATAAAGATACCACCTTAAGCGACTTTTCTTCATTTTCAGGTCCACTTCCTCCGTAACCATTAGCAATTTGAGGTTCAAGAACCTCTGGGTTGTTTATTTGAAACATATCGGGAAATCTAAAGAATCTCTATAAATCTGTTTGAAAGAATCCCACTGGACCCATCCTCTACAAAGATAAAAAAAAGACAGACAAAGGAAACGCCCCTGCCTGTCGAAGATATAGGTATAGGTAAACTATCTGTCAAAACCGAATTACGGTTCCCGCAATGTGTCGTGTCTGGTTTTCTTTATTGAAATAATAGGTGGCTAACGCATGCTTTTCATCCAAAACTACTGCCCAAGGGTAGCCAAGATCACCGTTTCCGCCATCCTCACGCAGGACGATCTCCTCGGCAGTCTCAAAATCGGTACATTCTGCGTTCAGAATCCTTGCCCGAATACCGTACGGTTGGTGCCTGTACCCATAAACCAGCAATACCCGGTTGTCAGGCAGGCGGAGTGCCTGTAATGGATGTCCCTTAAAACCCATGGATTGCCAGGGTCCAAAGCCGGATGACCGAAATTTGAGACTCGTACAGAGCGGATAAGGACATCGGGGAAAACCCAATCCAACCAACTAAAACGATAATGATGTATTTCATACGCTATTAATTATAAATTAAATAAGTAATCAATTCAGGAATAATATGTTGGCGATTTCCATGACCCGGGATACCCCGCCCGCAGGAATACTCCTGTAGGGCCACTTTATCCCTCACTTTGGTTTAGATAAGAATCAAGGACATTAGTAGTCTTTAAAGTACTGTCAACAATCCCTTTCTTCATAATCGAAAAAAAGACTTTCGAATTCAATATTTGATTTTTATATTTTATGTTTAATTATTATATTTAAATAATAAAAAAAGTTTTATGAAATCTGTAGAAATAAGATTACCCCAGGATTTTGATAAATCGTTTGTTGTATTTAAAGAAAAAGGTAAGTTTATCTCCTGTCCCTGGCATTACCATCCTGAATATGAATTGGTCCTAGTATTGAAAAGTACAGGCAAAAGAATAGTTGGCGACCATATCGGCCATTTTCAAAAAGGAGATCTTGTATGTGTTGGTCCCTATTTACCCCATGTGTGGGTAAATGATTCAATTTATGTCAACGGGCATGCCAAACACGGAGTGTATGCTATTGTTATCCATTTTAAAAAGGATTTTCTGGGAGAAGAATTTCTGAAAATCCCAGAAATGGATGCTTTTAGGAATTTTAATTATCCCAACGGGGAATGGCCTTTAACGGTAAAACCAAGGAACAAATCAATTCATTGTTAATTGGCATGATCAATATGAATGGGATACAGCGACTCTCCAGTCTTTTATCCATATTCGACATTTTATCCCAGACAAAAGAGTACGAATTTCTGGCAAGCCCTGTATATGTCGGACAATTAGAATGTCCAAAAATAGATAGATTATCCAAAATCAAAGACTATATTTTAAAAAACTTTGACAAAGACATTTCACTGCCAGAAGTAGCGTCTATGTCCAATATGGCAATAACTACTTTCTGTAATTTTTTTAAAGATCAGTTCAGGAGTACCTTTGTGGAATATTTAAATTCCATACGGATTGGAAACGCCTGCAAATTACTTTTGGAAAACGATGTTAATGTGGTTGAAATAGCCTATAAATGTGGATTTAACAATCTAGCCAATTTCAATAGACAGTTTAAAAAACACAAATCAATGACCCCAACACAATTCAGGAAATTGGTAAATTCTACCGAGATGGCCTGATTTCAAATTTATTTTTTGGCCAGATTGGTGATATTCACTGAACTGACAAACATTTCAGCTCCCTCTGACTGGATTTGAATCTTACCCTTTTTAGGTTTTACGTCTGTGGCATGGTTGACCAATATTCCGTTTAAGAATATGGTGATATCCTCTCCGACGACCACACATTCCAGCAGGTTCCATTCCCCCACCGGCGTTTCTACATCTCTGGATCCCCGAAAGCCCAATTCATCTTTCCAGTCTGGATCACGTCCAAACCAGTTGATTCTTCCCTTATGAACTGTTACATATTCTCCTCCAGGTTGAAAAACAGGACTCGATCCCTGTTTTTCTGAAGCCACAGGACTGGTAATAGAAAAATTATCCGTTCCATCTCCGACCACAATAAAATCCCCCGTACCACCTTCTATGATTTGACATTCGATAGAATTCATCCAAATTCCGGAATAGGCACCATCTTTACCCCTGGAATGCAACAAAACACCACTGTCCCTTGTCTTATCCTTTCTAGGTTCAAAAGTTTCTTGCCCCCATTTAAATTCAACCGCCAGCTTGTAATTATTATAATTGTTATTGGTGGTTATACAGCCCCATTCTTCACCTGAAATACGGATCATACCATCTTTAACCGTAAAAACTTGCTTTGGATCATTGTTTCTTCCCCTATCCCGCAGAAAAACATACCAGCCATCCAGGTTTTTTCTATTGAACAAAGAGGTTGTTTTTCCTTCTTTGTATAAGGTGTTTTCATAACCCACTGTGATCTGGGCTATACTGCTTTCAACTATAAAAGTTTGCAGTAATAAGAATTGGAGAATAAAAAGAGCTATTTTTTTCATGGCTGTTTAATTTGTTTAATAATTCAAATTTCATATTACTTATAACTTCAAATACCACCTGATTTCAGAAAAGCAATCAGATTGGCCATATCCTCTTTTGTCATATTTTGTTCCAATCCATCTGGCATTAAAGAGAGGCCGGGGTTATGGATGGAAACTATATTGGAACGCAGTATGGACTCATTGCTCCCAAAGGCTGTTCGAAGGGACATGCTGTTTTCGGATTCTGCGGATATCCATCCAGAAATGGACCTGCCATCTTTTGTTTGAATAGTAATCGCCTGATAGGCTGGCAATACTTCATAATTGGGAACAATGGTATGTAAAAGCAGTGCATCTCCAGGTTGGTTGTTTACCCCTGTAAGATCCGGGCCAACCTCACCACCCTCTCCTGCATAGCTATGACAGGAAGAACAGGTTTTTTCAAACACCCCTTTTCCTAAAACAGGGTCACTTGGATTTTTCAATATGGCGAGAAATTCTTCGTAAACCTGCATTCTTCCCCCGCTTTCCAGGTCCTCGAACAGAACAGCTGCCTTATCCCGTATTTCCGCTTTAGCATCATTCATGAGTCTCTGCCGGATCATGGAAGGGATTTCGGCAGGAGCAACCATCTTGTCCTCGATGGCAGAAAACAACTGAAGCACTGTCGGACTTCTTGCTACAAGTGCCGATATTACAGCAGATTTTACCTGTGGGGTGTAGGCGGACCAAGCCTCTTTAGAAAGGAGGACCAGCGCACTCCCCGGATCATTTAACTTTGCCAAAGACCTTACCGCCTCAAGCTGGATTTCAGGAGGGTTTTTGGCATCCAGTAATTCTTCTAAAAAAACTCCTGATGTTTCAAACTGAGAATAGCCCAGCAGTGCTGTAGCAATCACCCTGGGCCGCAAGGATTCATTTTCTTCCAAGGCAATGACCGCAACCCGTTCCATAAAATGCCTTAATTCCTCCTTTTCCAAGCCCTGGGATTTAGTTGCTGTCAAGGCATAAATAAGTCCATTTTCCGCTTTGATTTCGTCTCTCCCCTCTAGACCTTTCAAAAGCCCCAAAGCAGTTGCCATTCTCCAATCAAGGTCTCCATCAGAGGTAACCATATCCTGCAGGAGCAACTGACACTCCTGAGGTTGGGCAGCATTGCCATACAGTTCCCCAAGATCTTGCATCATGGCGGCAAAAGCCACGTTCCCCAATGGATCGGTTTTTCTGAACATTTCCAAAAATTCCGGAAGCTGATTCCCAATGCCACTCAAAACGCCGGCGCGGGACCAGGGATTTTCGCCGTCCCTGGCGGCCACCATAGCGAGCGCATGGATTACTTTTTCACCCTTTTCCGATCCCAATTCCAATGAAGAAAGGTACCTGACACGGATTTCCTCATCCTCTGTTCCTTCAATTAAAGAATGGATCAAATCCGGATATTGTCCTTTCAATTTTCCCGCAAGATAAACGGCCTGTTCTCTTACCCCTTCTTCTTTATCCTTAATCGCTCTTTTCAAAATCTCCCCATTTAATGCACCTAAACTTTCAAGAAGCCAAAGTGCCCTGGCCCTGCCTTCAGGCAATTTTCCTTTTACCGCCAGATCCGTCAGCATTGATGTGGAAGAAGGATCCAACCTTTCCAACAACAAACGGTGGGCAGTGGCCCTTACCCATTCTTCCTTCGACTCCAGGGATAATACCAAGTCATTTATAGTGGATGAAGATTTCAGTCGGTTTTCCATTGATCCCGGTTTTTGGGAAAAATCCTTTTTTACGATTCTATAAATTCTTCCTTTGTTTTTACCGCTTTCAAAATCCAATCCCCCTCTTGCCTCTTCTGGAACATAAGAGGGATGATCGATTACTTTTCTATACATATCGGCCAGGTAGAGTGCGCCATAGGGACCATGGCTAAGAAATACAGGGTTGAACCAACTGTCTGAGGAAGCCAGAAATTCCCGGTTTTCATAGGCCAGTTGGGAACGAAAAGATACTCCATCAGGACTGATGATTTGTCGTTGGACCAAGTTTTGGGCAGGTTCACATATAAAGGCATTGCCTATGTGTTCTGCATTCATGGCTGTGCCGTTATAGATTATAGGTCCACAAGCGGAAGTAAAGGTGCCTTTATGAGAAAGACCAATAAGCTTTGGTATGAAATCCGCCGAAGTCACGGCATTGCTGATTGGATAAACTGTTGCATCCGCCTCAGCTTTGGCAACATCCTGAACTGTTTGGTTAAACAGTAGGTGGGGATTTCGTTTTAAATACCAGGGTTCAATAACTATCTGTTGCAAGGGATGTCTGTTAGAAGACCCAAAACGTCTGCCATAAGGATCAAAGGTCAACCCAAATTGACTTCTGCCACCTGTCGTCTGAAACTCCAGGGTCTCGGGATGAAACCGGCCATCTGAGGGGGAAAAAGCAACCGGGTCCCGTTCAGGATGCTGTGGGGACGTCACATTACCACCATTTAAACCGCTTGTGACATAAATCCAACCGTCCATACCAAGCGTAGGGTGACTTGTTCTGATCTGTGCGGTTTTGTCCGCATTGAAGCCCGTAAGTACCACTTTTTTAACATCGGCAATTCCATCCCCATTGGTATCTTTAAAATAATAAATGTCAGGTGCACAGGTTACAAAAACCCCTCCCCGCCAGACCATGATCCCATTGGGATAGGTAAGCCCAGTCACCAATTCGGTTCTATGGTCAAATTTACCGTCACCATCCCTGTCCTCCAGCCTGGCAATTATACCCAATTTAGTCGGCGATCCCCCTTCAGCAGGGTCCGGATAACCCCTGTTCTCGGCCACATACATTGCACCGTTCTCATCAAAAGCAAATGCGGAAGGATCCCCTACCAAGGGTTCAGCTGCAATCAGTTCAATGCGCAGCCCAGGCTCCAGCTGAAAGCTGGCCATCCCCTTTTTAAGCACCACGGTATCTTTATAAGTAAACATGGGAGAGTTTACAGGGGAATCCTGCAATTCAAATACCACCTCTCTGGTTCCATCCTCCTTAATTTTATTTTCACAAGCCCAGAATACAATCAAAGTAGAAAATAATAGGAGCCTAAAATAGGTATGCATGTATATAATAATTTTTTTCGAGGTCATAATTACTTTTTAACAAAGTTTAATTCCCTATTGTTAAGGCAGGCTACTATATATTTCGCATTTGATTTATTCAACCCAATTCTGGTTTTACGTTCCCATAACTCCATGGCTGTCCTTTAAAAAGAGGAGCTACCTCTGCTTTGGGAACATTGCCAGGTTTTAGATTTTGGAGCAGCTTTACCCCTAATTCCACCATTTTATTTCCCGCATCGATTTCCAAATTACTGTAAGCGGTTAACCTTGTCTCATAACCTCCTCCATCCGGACCATAAGCTTCTTTGGTAGGCACATATCCCACACATCCATTGGCCATGGATACCGGAAAGGTAAATGGAAAATGGCTTTGTTTTTTTATATCCAGGCCCAATTGACAGAAAAATTCAGCTGGATTGGATACGAAAACCGCAGGTCCAACCTGGAGGACCTGAATTTCCACGGGAGAAGTTTTATCTTTTTCTAAAAGGGAATCCAATAATACTATCTCCTTTGCAAATGTCCATTCCGTTGCTCCTACCTCTTCGGGAGTTTTCCGTACCATTTCATAGCTTTTCATCACTTTCTCCTTATGCGGTATTCTTCTGCCCATCATAACCAGCTCACGTTTGGAAGCCAATGGCAAGAGTACTCCTCTTGGCATGTCCAAAAGTACCTTTACGGCCTCCGCCCCCACTTTGGCTCCAACAAATCGTGCCCAGGCTTCCCCTGAAAGGTTAACATGGGGATTTAGGTTATCCACTTGGGTCACATCCCCACTGGCACCCTGGAGAAAAACCACCACACAATCTGCTCCCATCGCTCCTTTAATGGTCTGCTCCATATAATAAACCCAATTGGCAGATGTTCCACCTGGATTGGTAGTGGTATGGCAGGCAAAATTGACAATACAGCCAATACATTTACCCTCTTTGTCCCAGGTGCCGATCACCCCTACATCCGGATCAATGGGGCCGGCTACTTCCAGAATGTCGGGATTCAGTTGTCCCGGATGCGTATAGGTTGACCCGTTTTTCATTCTAAAACGACGGTTAAAAGACACCTTATCTTCCTTGCCTATTCCTATACCCATAGTAACTTCCTGAATGGAACTTAGTGCTTCGCATGTGGTTTTTACCAGTTGTTTTTCCACCAGGTCCAAGTAATTTGGATCAGCACAAGAAGACTTTTCATAAGCCAAAAACTGAACAAATTCATCGGCATGGTCAAATTCACCAGGTTGAACCATTGCTGTAGGTCCTGAAGAATGGGAATGGGAAGCACCGATTAAAATATTTTCCGGGGGAATGCCACAAACCGCATTAATTTGTTCTCTGACATTAGTAATAAGAGGCGGATACAATGCCAGGGCATCCACCCCGATAAGTGCTAGTTTGGTTGCCCCATCCTCCAAAACGGACACCCTTACTTTACAGGGATCATGAAAGGTTGTATGGTAGGATTTCCCATAGTTACCAGGTTGCTCCATACCTATTTCCGGGCTGATATCCCCCTCGGCATATCCTGCTTTCATAAACTCCATTTTCCTCACGGAACTGTTTGGACTTTCCTTTTTTCCAGCTTCTGCGAATGTGTTAAAGGGAAAACACTCTGAAATACCAAAAACCGCAGAAGCTGCAACAGAATTTTTAATGAATTTTCTCCTGGAATTAAATTTCTTCATATCAGAATTTATTTTACTTGACCAATGAAATCCAGCCAATCCATTCAGGTTGAAAGGATAACCTTATCATTCCAAATTTTGGAAAAGGCGCATCAATTCGTACACGATTTTTTGAGAGGCCGAAACTTCTACTTTATTTGCCGTAAGCCATTTTTCATAGCCTCCCAGATCATGTTGTTCCGGGGTAGGTAGGTATCCTCCCCAACCATTTGCCAAACTAATGGTAAACACCTGCTGAATATTGCTTTTCCGATTGCGATTTGGTCATGAACGCTTAAAATTACCATACCAAAGAAAAATCGAATGGCCTTACGAATTGTCTTATTGTATTTCATTTTAACCCTTAATTTTGAACTCCCTTCCAATTTTTATATTTATTTAAATTCTATCAATCTTTAAATTCCACCATACATTCCTGAATAGTCCACTTAAATCGAAAAACCGATAAAATTTCCGAAAACCATTACAAGGTAATTGTCAATGCATTGGGTTGAATATCAAAACATCCATCAATTGCTTCCAGCAAGTTCTCCAAGCATTTTTATGGCAGATTCCACCATTAATTCCCCCCCTCCGGGAGCAAGTCTTGAATTGACGGTCTCATAACCTCCACCGGAAAAGGCATCAATTGTAGGTACATAAGCAATATGGCTATTGGTCAGTTCCATGATGAGGGTGTGTTTAAAGGGGGATTTCTCCTTTATCGCCAATCCCAATTCAACAAAAACCTCGCCAGGAAGTCCCACAATGGCAAAGTCTTCGCCGATACGGAAGACCTGCACCTCAAGGGGTATTTTCCAGGGTTGATTTCCAATGGTTGGTGAAATGGCCTCTGTCCTTCGCATCCGTTCCAAAGAACGGATTTTCAAACGTCTCCTGCGTTCCAGAAAGCCGGATTCCGCATACAGAGGAGGGGCATCCTCCTGATTTGCCCAATCCAGTTCTTCTTTTGTGAAATGTTGCAATGGCGCATAGATCACCGATGACCGGGTATCAAAATTGTCAGTCTCGATAGGTTGCGCTTCTTCTATTGCTTTGCTTATTACCTGCGTCAGGGTTTTTCCAATAACTTCGGATGAAGGACGTGGAATAATCCCGGTGACATCCACATGGTTTAAATTGCCACAGGCCCCTGCAGCAAAGACAGACACGAATTGATTACCCCAAATTGTAGCAAGCTCTCTCGCCAGAAAACCAGGGTAATCTGCACTGAAGGCTGTCCCACCAAAAGTATCTGCATGGACTGCAAAATTGCTCAGACAAGCAATTGGCTTGTTGTCCGACTTTTTCCGAACCAACAAAAGTTCAAGAACAGGGTCAATTGGCCCGGTAGTCTTACTGATCTGAGGGTTCCCAATTCCAGGATTAGTAGTCATTTTCCCATCCTTCATTAGAAATCTGCGGTTGAAAGCAATTCCATCCACTTCTCCTGAACCGGTTTCCAGATTGACTTCCACGGCATTATTATTGGCCTCTTTTACGGCCTCAACCATCCTTTGGGCCAGCCAAGTTGGATAGGTGTCACTATCTCCTGTAGTATCCAATGTGTCAAATGGAATTCGCAGCTTACCCGTCAGTTCACGGATATTAGGATGATAGGCAGGACCTGTGTGGGTATGGGTCGCTGATACAATAATATTTTGGTATGGAATTCCCGTTTCCTCTTCAATCATTGTACGGACCTTAATAGAAAGGTCCCTTTCAATCCAAAGAAGGTCGCAAGCCAGAAGGGCAAATTTTTCATTTCCTTCCATTAATACCATTGCTTTTGCATAAAGAGGGTCGTGGGTTCCTGTGCTTGCCCCTCTATAATGAGGATAACCATTCACTTGAGGGGTGATTTCAATCTGCGCTGCCCCACAAAAAATTTCCTGCCTTTGAGCAAATGTATATTTTAAACCTATCACTTCCATTAAACATAAAAAGAATAAAAAGATAAGGTTCATTTTATGGTTGACCGATTTTCCGTTTATCACTTTTATTAAACTTTTTGCAAAATCCATAAAATATTTCAATTACACCATTTATGACAGCAAAGGTGTTAGTTTTAACAAAGCGACCAACTCCTAAACCGTGTTATTTTAAATTCCTTAATTTTTTCTATACAGACTGTGAATTTATATTTTAGTTATTTTTGGATTACACCTAAACAAATCCGGAAACCATCCCGGGAATCAGAATAACTGGTACTTTGAAGCCCCAACCGCACTGCAACCCGCGCATTGCCTGGAACATCATAATAATTTCCTCCACGGCAAACCGGCCGATAATTGCTCTCCACAGAATAAAATATTTCATGGCCACCTTTCGGATCGAAATGATCCAAAACAATTTCCCAAACATTCCCCAACATATCGGCCAGTCCAAAGCGGTTGCGACCCAATTCCTTGTAGTGATCCACCGGGGAGACAAATGCAAAACCATCGCTCCAGGGTGCATTGGCCAGCGGCCAGATCTTGTTCATGCCAGGAAGAAAATCCACGGCGGAAATATTGAACCTGCCCTCTCCATCACCAAGATCGTTTCCCCACCAAAAGTAGTTGCTTTCCTGTCCAGCTCTACAGGAATATTCCCACTCGGCTTCGGTGGGTAAACGGTATTCCATTCCATCGGGCAAGTTTCCTGCGGCCTTCTCCTTTTCGGTCAACCAGGCGCAAAACGCATTTCCATCATTCCAGCTCACACTTACTACGGGATAGTTGTCCCGCAAGGGGAAGCCAAAATTCGGATCACGCCAGCTCTTGCCTTCCAGCTTAATCCAGGGGTGCGGGGGGGCTATGCCTGATATTTTCCATTCAGGGTTAAAAACCTGGGTTCCCCCGCCCGGTTTCTCCGCATCGGTAAGGTAACCCGCCTCCTCCACAAAGCGTTTGAACTGTCCCACCGTAACTTCGGTTCTTCCCATCCAAAACCCGTTTTTCACTTCCATTAGACGTGGAGATTCCCCTTCGTAGGATTCCCTTTCTGTTCCCGGTGTAGCCCCGCCTTCAGTTCCGGTGGCCCAGGCTTTTTCTTCCGGAGTACTTCCCATTTTAAATTTTCCCGGGGGAATATAAACCACTTCAAGGGAAACATCCCCTCCCAGATAAATCTGTTTTGTGATTATTTGGCCGGGTTGACTGGTAATTTTAAGTGAATCTCTTTCATGAAATCCTTTTGGATCACCAAAAGCTGTTATTGATGGAGATCCAAGAATTCCAGCAACAACCAAAATCAAACTTAATACTTTTATCATCCTAATTGACATTTAATGAAATTTTGAACAGGTTTTCTTCTTTCATTGAAAATCAACCTGCAGAAGAGCACTTTCAATTTTTTATTTTATTGAAAACAAGTATTGAAATCCAATTTTATAAACTAACCTTTTCCTACAAATTAACTTACAAAAAACAGGAATATCTCCTACTTTTTTTCCCAAACCTAATACTATTAACCAAATGCTTTATTAAATGAAGGAAGGAAAATCCATGGATATCCCTTCCAACTTAAAAAAGAAACTAAAACCATTTGGGGCTTTTCAAAAGTTCAATACCCAGGGTTTTGGTCACTTGGTAAAAGGGCTTCGTTCAGGTCAAACTCAATGGCAGGAATTGGCCAAAGCAGGTGTTTTTCGGCAACTTCCCTTCCAATGGCACTTACCATAACCTCATTGGCTTTACCTGCCCTTACCAAATCAAACCAGCGCTTTCCCTCAAACTGGAATTCATACCCTCTTTCCATGATGACCAAGTCTATAAAGGATTCCAGACTGTAATCCAAAAGGATAAAATCCACAGCCGAAGGTAATTGTGCTGGCTGACCATAGGCTCTTCGGCGTACCATATTCAGTTTTTCCATTCCATCCAAGGTGGGTGCTCCGTTGGCACGGGCCGATGCCTCGGCATAAATCAGGAGCAAATCAGCATAGCGGTAAACGGGCAGATCAAAGGTGGACACTATTGCACTTGGATCGTTGTACTTTTTAGGAGAAATCAAAGTCACCCCCGAGCTTGGAAAAGCTGGCTGATTGGACAAGAAAGGATTAGTCCTGGAAGTCTCCACATACCAACCAAAGCTTTTTCATAGGTCACTATCACACCATACAGAATAAAACAAGGAGGAGGTATGCCAGGTATACATAACTGGAAAACCTACTCCAAGATTTTTTCTA
>JBBQXZ010000135.1:0-12210 GCA_038209145.1 Cytophagales bacterium
TAACTATTACTAACATTTGAATAGAGGATTGATCAGAATAAGCATTTATCAGTGAAAATTTCGACACTGTTTTTACGGTAAAATTAATTGGATTAAGTAGATTCTTCTTCTGGTAAACATGAAAAGAAATGGGAACTACTATGAAAGAATGGATGGTTAGCTGAAGGTTGGCCGCCCATGCTTTCAATGACCGGAGGGCCATCCACTCAATCTGAATAAAGCCATGTTGTTTTACGAATCGACTTATGCTTACCCAGCGAAACGGGGTGGGTTAAGGTGAATAGGCATTAATTTTACATATTGATGAAAAACCTATATTTTCTAAGCCCTAAAGACCCCGATAATTCACATTTATATCGGTTTTATAAATATTTTAACCATTAATACCGACAATTTCTTACATAACTATCGATAATTGTCCCCAAGAGAATTGAATCTTTTTTTTACTCACCAACTATAATTTGTTGCCACAATTTGGGAATTTCTTTTCCCCAACGTTCCCTATTTATAATTTTGGTTTGGCCACAAGTTTCAGTGGCCACCTATTTATTAGACGAATTAAAAAGACCTATTATTTATTGTTTCCATCCCAAATTTTTGATCGTGTTAGTTGACCGTTCTGGTTTAAATATGGTATCTTGATTAAATTGTCACAAAAGTTATTGATTGGAAAAAATGCCTGTAAAAGCGGGTTTTTTGTCATTCAGAGTCATTATCCCTATTTCCTTACCTTAAATAATAGTCCTCTCTTTTAAGCTGTTTTTCTCTATTTATTTTTCTGGTTTTTTTACTCGAATCTATAAAGAAAATCAAGACTTGTTCATCAAGGATCTCCATTTCGCCAATTTCGTTAATTATTTAAAAATTGGTATCTGAGTTGCTAATTGTTGCATACATCACGTTTTACTCCATCCAAATCTAAAATTAATTTAAGTATATGGTTTCAAACCGCTATGACATGATCGCTTTTTGCCATTTGCGTTGGCAATTTGTTTATCAACGTCCGCAACATTTAATAAGTAGATTATCAAAAACGTATAAAGTTTTATTGGTCGAAGAGCCAATTGGCTTTGTCGATGGTCAGGAGTTTACAGCGGAGATTACGGAAGTGAATCCGCAACTGCACGTACTTCAACCAAGGGTTTATCGAATAGAAGATATTGCGAAGGTATTATGCTCCTATGTCTCAAATGAGTTTGTGCCGATTGCTTGGTTTTACTCTGCTTCCTTCAGTTCAATTCTCACTAGTAGGAGATTTGGAACTATCATTTATGATTGCATGGATGAATTATCGCTCTTCAAAGGAGCACCCCAGTCGCTTATAGATCAAGAAAATTTTCTTTTGGGTAATGCTGATATAGTTTTTACCGGGGGCAAATCACTGTTTGACTCTAAGCGCAAGTTGCACAACAATGTCTTTTGTTTTCCAAGCTCGGTAGATCAAATACATTTTGCTAAAGCTCTAAATGGTGTGGCTATTCCTAAGGACATCATAAATATTCCAAGTCCCATTATCGGATATTTCGGGGTTATCGACGAGCGGATCAATTTGGAGTTAATACGTCAATCCGCAGAAAGACTCCCTCAAGTTTCTTTTGTAATGATCGGGCCCTTGGCCAAAATCGAGGATCATGAATTACCGCACTTGCCAAACATTCACTACCTGGGAATGAAATCATACCACGAGCTTCCAGCCTATTTAAAAGCTTTTGATATCGCTATGATGCCCTTTGCGCTCAATGATGCCACAAAATATATTTCTCCTACCAAAACGCTGGAATATATGGCTGCCGGCAAACCGATTATTTCCACAAGGATCAAGGATGTCGAACGTGACTATGATCATTGCGTGCGAATAGTTGACGATACCAATGATTTTTGTGAGGCGATTCTTGATCTTGGATCAACACAATTTAACGGAGTAAAAATTTATACAGAAATCCTGGCTAACACCTCCTGGGATGCTACTGCAATGAAGATGGGAGAAATTTTAAACGAAGTGAATAAATGAAGCAATTAGACATCTTGATCATAGGAGCGGGAATTTCCGGTTCCGTTCTGGCGGAGCGCTATGCAAATAGCGGAAGAAAAGTTCTAATCATTGAAAAAAGAGACCATATAGCCGGGAACTGTTACGACCATTATGATGAAAACGGGATTTTGGTTTCAAAATATGGCGCGCATTTATTTCATACGAACGAAGAGGATGTTTGGCAATATGTCAATCGATTCATAGACTGGTATCCTTGGGAGCATAAAGTGGTCGCTCGCGTTGATGATAAGACCGTACCAATACCAGTGAATATTACGACTGTTAACACGCTATTTGGAGAAAATATCCAGACCGAAGATGAAATGAAAGCATGGCTGGATGCGCACAAAGTACATTATGAAAATCCCAGCAATGGGGAAGAGGCAGTCCTCAGTCGTGTTGGACCGGTGCTATACGATAAGATGTTTAAGCATTATACCAAAAAACAGTGGGACAAATATCCCATACAATTGGATGCCTCGGTACTCAACAGAATACCCGTTCGCCACAACTATGACGATCGCTATTTTTCCGATAAATATCAGGCTTTACCCAAAGGTGGCTATACAAAACTATTTGAAAGCATATTGGATCATCCCAATATTGAAATCCTTTTAAACACTGACTATTTTGACGTAAAGGACGATTATGTTGGTTACGAAAAATTATTTTACACCGGTCCTGTTGACCGATTTTTCGAATTCAAACATTCACTTCAGGAAATGTTGGAATACCGATCCATCAATTTTGTCAAGGAAACTGTAGATGCGGAGTATTTTCAGGAGAACTCCGTGGTCAACTACCCTGGTATGGAAGTTCCGTTTACTCGAATCATAGAATATAAACATTTTGGCAATCAGCAATCTGATAAAACCACTATTGTAAAGGAATATACCGTGGATGAAGGAGATCCGTATTACCCTGTACCTAATCCGAGGAACCAAGAAATCTATGCGAAATATAAGATTGAGGCTGATAAACTAGCAGACATATACTTTGTCGGTAGATTGGCAAACTATAAATATTTTAATATGGATCAAGCATTCAAAAATGCACTTGATTTATTTGATACTTTGGAAATGGAATCTGTCAGCAAATACGAAAGTGAAGTAATATGAATCCATTTAAAACCTATTTCATTGGCGGGTTTGAATGTGCGGACCACATCAACCGAAGCGGCGAGCGCGTCAACCTTCATAAGGAAACACAACATGATATTCGGGTAATGGAAGATTATCAGCTTTTAAGCAATATGGGAATACATGTGGTTAGAGAGGGGATTTGCTGGAGCAGCGTGGAATCCATTCCGAATGTGTATGATTTTAGCGAAGTGTATCAAAGAATGGAAGCTGCTGAAAAGTACGGAATACAACAGATTTGGGATTTGATACACTTTGGATATCCGGATGACTTGTATCCTACCCATCCAAAATTTTGTGAGCGATTTGTGCGGCTTTGCCGTGAATTTGCCAGATTCTATTTGATCCATTCCAAGCAACAATTATTTGTAGTTCCAATTAATGAGATAAGCTTTTTATCCTGGCATTCGGGAGACGTCAGGGGCACTGTCCCGTTCGCCGTGAACAGTGGATGGGATATCAAATACCATTTGTGCAAGGCCGCTATTCTAGGCATTCAGGCTCTTAAGGAAAGTGATCCCACCTGTCGGATAATTCTAGTAGAACCCTTGGTAGAGATTCATTCAAACGGCAATGTAGAAGAAAACCATCTGGTCACACTCAACCAACATCAATTTCAAGCCATGGATATAATAGCAGGGCGAATGTGTCCAGAGCTTGGTGGAAAAGAAGCGTATTTGGATATACTGGGATTTAACTATTACTGGAATTCTCAGTGGGCAGCATTTGGGGAGTCGCTCGACTGGCCGGATCTGCAACAGTTGCGAATGCCACTAAGGCATATGCTGACAGCTGCTTATTTTCGCTATAAAAAGCCCTTTTTCCTTTCGGAAACCGGACATATTGGGTGTGGCCGTGTGGATTGGCTCGAAGAGGTAACAGCAGAATGCATCGCATTGCAAGAGTTTGGGCTACCCTTCTTGGGAATTTGCATTTACCCTGTCACTGACCGACCGAGTTGGGATGATCTTACGAGCTTCAGTCATTGTGGTATTTATGATCTAGACGAGCAAGGAAATCGAATACCGGAATATGAAGTGATAGCCAGTATCAAAAAACTCCAAAATATAGTCTTTCCCATGGTGGTAGAAATACAAGCATTTAGCCAAGAGTCGGATTCACGCTATGTATCTAAGAATTATAAAGATACGATAACTTAATAATAGGATTGGAACCCTGTTTTATTTGGTCCGGCTCGATTGTAAATAATTCGAGCGAAATATTTTATCAATTTTAGCATTTTGAAATCCATAAAGCAGACATAAAATCATATATCATCACTCAAAATATTGAAAATAAATGGGTTATATAAAAAGAAAATTATTTATATTATTACTTACTAACTTAAAATCAATTATTATGAAAAGTCAAGATTATCATGAATCTTCTCCAAAAGAAGAAGGAACTGTTGCCAAAGCAATCGAGAACCAGACTGCAAAAATCCCGTCAGATGTTTTCCTATGGGCTTCTATAGGTGCTATGGCAATTTCCCTCGGTCTTAAGATCGCCAAGCAAAACCATACTGCATTATTTGTAGGCCAATGGGCTTCGCCGTTTTTGTTGTTTGGAATATACAATAAGATCGTCAAAACCCAAGGATCTGAAAGAGACAGTGAATGAGTGGAAACTAAGAAGTTCACATTTCAGAAGCCCACGAAACGCTGTACAAAAGTAAACTTTGTTGAGTAATTTTGAATGCGATTAAATGGGGTATCTAATCACCTCCCGTACACGGGCATTGATCTGATACCCCATTTTCGATTATTCTCTTGTTTTGCTGTTTCGATAAAATTTTATTGATAATTAGTACACATATGATATTCAAAGACATTAGAATAATGCGCGGTCCGAATATGTGGTCTAGACATTATAACAAACTTATTACAATTAAATACGATCCGTCTTTGATCGCTGTACCTGATGAAAATCGTCAGAAAGTCATTCATCAATATTTTTGCGATAATTACCAACTTGAACCTTCCCACAACGAATTCAACCTTTGTATATTCAAATACTTAACGCAGTTAGCTTCGCACTTTCAGGGGCCATCATTTTACCATGACTTGGCGATTCCCTCCCCAGGCATTTTTTATGGGATAATTGAATATAATATTGAGGAAGCAGGCAAGGCAGCGGTGAGATTAGCATCAAGTGTAATAGCGTCCGTCCTTGCCGAAGAGGCCCCTATTCATTTGGATATAATTTTAAGCGAAGTTGCAGACATAAGTCGCGAATTTAGTCAGGGGCCTACTACCTCGCTTATCATTGATTCGGCAAGGAAGCGAAACATACCTGTGAATGCTGGACCTGCTGGTTATACTATTCTCGGATATGGTAAAAATCTACGAAGACTCAGTGCAGCGATGTCGCATCACACTTCTTGTATAAGCGTCAATATTGCAGGCAATAAAGAACATACCAAGAATTTTCTGCATAGGGCAAATCTGCCGGTGCCAAAAGGGAAGTCAGTCCGCAATGAAGACGATCTTATGGCCGCCGCAGATGAATTGGGATATCCTTTGGTCACAAAACCACTCGACGGGAATCAGGGACGAAATGTCACCTGCAATATCACAAATTTCGAAAATCTACTGACCGGTTTTCGATTTGCAAAAGGAGTGTCCAGATCAGTAATCGTAGAGAAAGAAATCAAGGGTCATGACTATCGATTGTTGGTTATTGGAAACAAATTTATTGCAGCCTCTCTTCGACTACCAGCTTTTGTAATCGGGGACGAAATATCAACAATAACTGAATTGGTGGAAAAAGAAAACTGTGATCCACTGAGAGGGAATGGCCACGAGAATATTTTGACCAAAATAAAATTGGATGCGACATCAGACTTGTGTCTTCAAAAGCAAGGACTCTCTACTTCCTCGATTCCGGCAAAAGGACAGCAGGTCTTTTTAAAACTTACTGCTAATTTAAGTACTGGTGGTATTGCTGAGGATGTGACTGATCTGGTGCACCCTAGTAATAAAGTGCTTGCGGAGAAAGTTTCCCGAGTGATTGGATTAGATATCTGTGGTATCGATATCATGTCGCCTGATATTACGCAGCCGTTGTCCGCAAACAATGGAGCCATCATCGAGGTAAACGCCGCTCCAGGCTTACGGATGCACAAGTATCCCAGCAACGGACTTGCTAGAGATGTAGGTGGGCCGGTAATAGATACAATGTTTAAGAAAGGAGACGAAGGACGAATTCCCATAGTAGCTATCACGGGTACGAATGGCAAAACCACCACCACTCGATTGATGGCACATATTGCCGCTTATGTAGGTAATACGGTGGGGTTTGCTTCAACTGATGGTATCTACATTGGGGGCGACAAAGTCCATGGCGGGGACTGTTCAGGGCCACAAAGTGCGCAAACCATCCTTCAGGATCCGACTGTGGATTTTGCAGTACTCGAATGTGCCCGAGGCGGAATCATAAGATCAGGTCTGGGATTCGACCAATGCGATATTGGGATAGTTACCAATGTTGCAGCAGACCACTTGGGGTTATTTGATATCAATACCCTTGAAGATCTTGCAAATGTCAAATCTGTCGTGCCTTGCGCAGTCAAGAAAAACGGGTGGGCCATACTCAACGCGGGTGATGATCACTCCTATGAAATGAAGAATAAGGTAGCATGTAATGTTGCCTTGTTTAGCTCAGATGGGCAGAATGACAATCTCTTAAAGCATATAGAGGAGGGTGGGAGTGCTGTTTATTTAGATGGCAATCAGGATGTATTTATTTCACAAAGTGGAAATAAAATTTTCATATTCAATGCTGCCGAAGTTCCTATAACCCGTAATGGAAAGGCTCAATTTATGATTGAGAACCTTTTGCCAGTAGTTTTTGCGGCATATGTTTCAGGATTTGATCTTGAACAAATCAACTTGGGATTAAAGAGTTTCATACCCAGCGCCGAGCTTACACCGGGTAGAATCAATGAATTCGAAATCAACGGGGTTAATGTCCTCCTTGACTACGCGCATAATCCCCATGGTCTAAATGCACTCGCTGGTTATCTAAAAAATATTCCTGAGAAGAAACTTGGTATCATCACAGGAACTGGTGACAGACGCAAAGAAGACATAGTGGAGTTTGGACGGATTGCCGCGTCAATGTTTGAGGAAATTATCATAAGATTTGATCGTGACCTAAGAGGGAGAACCAAGGAATCAATAGTGGAATTATTGCAACAAGGGATGCATCAGATAAATCCACTACAGGAATTCCGTATTATTCCTGATACACGAACTGCTATCGAGTTTGCAGTTGCCAATGCACAGAAAGGAAGCTATGTGGTGATTTGCGCAGACAATGCGACTTATACATTGGGATTGACTAAAAGTGTTGCACTACAATATCAAATCGAACTATGAAGCCTATAATATTAATACATGGCGGTGCAGGTCCAAATTCAGACTTCATCAGAAATAATATTGAGGCTTACAAATGTGGACTTCGGGATGCACTGGCTACCGCTTACCGTATTCTGGAATCGAATGGCTCGGCACTAGATGCAGTCGAAGCAGCGGTTAGAAACTTGGAAGACAATCCACTCTTCAACAGCGGTCGTGGATCTGCGCTTACAGAAGAGGGCAGAGTAGAAATGTGCGCTTCGATAATGGATGGAAACTCCAAAGAAAGCGGGGCAGTAGCTATTGTAACAGGAGTAAGGCACCCGATATCCCTTGCCAGGAAAATACTTCACGAAAAAAATACTGCTTACTTAGGCGCTCACGGAGCCGAGAAATTCGCCGTACTGGAAGGTATCGAATTAAAACCTGACGAATGGTTTATTTCTCATTATCAAAAGGAGGTTTTCGATAAAAACATAAGAGAGCAAAAAGAGGCCTCAGGACATGGAACTGTCGGAGCTGTTGCAGTGGATATGTTTGGAAACATAGCGGCGGCTACTTCAACCGGCGGCTTGGATTTTTGCAGATCCGGACGAATTGCTGATAGCAGTATGATAGGTGTTGGTTGCTATGCGGATAACAAAACCTGTGCTGTCTCTTGCACCGGGGATGGTGAACTTATTATGAAAACCGTACTTGGGCATTCAATCGTAAGCGAGGTCAAATATACCGGTCTTAGTTTATCAATTTGCGCTGACCACATTATTCACGGGGATAATGAAGAGTTGGAAGGTGATCTCGGTGCTATAGTAATTAATGCATCTGGAGATTATGCATTCAGTTTCAACACTGAACGAATGCACCGCGGAATACAAAGAGAAGGTTTCGTGGAAGTATCCATTTACCAAAAAGAAAATACAAATGAATAATATGATTCCAGAAGGCATTTTGATCCCAGTGGGTGGTGGTGAAGATAAAGAAGAGTCAAAAGATGTATTGGCTCGCATTATAGCAGAGACGGATAAGAGTAACCCCCACATATGCCTAATTACCATTGCCACAGGCTTGCCCAAAAAAGTAGCTGCAAGCTATGCCAAGGCGTTTGAGGATTTAACCATCAAGACCTTATCAGTTATCCATTATACCTCTCGAAATGGGGCAGATACGGATGAAAACTTAAAAAAAATCAGAGAGTGCGACCTGGTGATGTTTAGCGGTGGTAACCAATTGAAAATAAGCAGTCTAATGATTGGGACAGAACTTCTAGGATTGATTAAGCAACGATATTATGATGAATCGAAATTCGTTGTAGCGGGTACAAGTGCGGGAGCGGCGGCGATGTCAAATATAATGATATCCTCTGGAAATAGCACCGAAGCACTTATCAAAGGTGCGCTTGAGTTTACTAATGGGCTTGACTTTATTAAAAGTGTAACTATTGATACGCACTTCATAGCACGTGGGAGGATCGGGCGATTGATACAAGCAGTGACATGCAATCCCGGCATCTTAGGGCTTGGTTTGGGGGAAGACACAAGTGTTGTGATATCTAAAGGAGTAATTGAGGTGTTTGGATCTGGTCTTGTAATTATTGTTGACGGAAAAGAAATTGGATATACTGACCTACCAGAAATTAAAGACGGTGAACCAATAACGGTTGAAGGCATTAAAATTCATGTTTTGGGCCCTGGAAAGAGGTTCATTCTTTCAGAAAGAAAACTTTTAGTAGCTGATAACATCTCAAAGAAATAAAAACAATCTATGAAAATCTCAATGATTAAAGTGCTTCGAGGACCCAATCGCTGGTCTGTAAAAAGAACAAATCTTATCCACATGGAGCTGGACCTTGAGATTTACGAAGATTTACCAACAAACAAAATCGATGGATTTACTGAGCGTCTTACCAAATTGATTCCCACCTTATATTCCCATCGCTGCTCTGTCGGAAAGGAAGGTGGATTTATCAAAAGAATGGAGGAGGGAACTTGGTGCGGTCATGTAATAGAACATGTAGCTCTGGAAATACAATGTCTAGCAGGCATGAGGTGCGGTTATGGGCGGACAAGAAGAACTCGAAGAATTGGCGTATATAATATTGTTTTTACTTATCTTAATGAATACGCTGGCATTTATGCAGCATTAGCCTCAGTTAAACTCGTCAAAGCTTTGGCAAGTGGAAAAGATTATAATGTTGAACCAGACATACAAGAATTGTCAAGAATTTATAAGCAAGAAAAACTCGAACCCTTTCAGAAGCTCATTTCCCCTGACTTGGATAAAGAGGAGATGTTGAAAGCAGTGGGCTGAAGGCTTTAAAAACACCTGAATAGATTTTTGATCTACAAGGCAAGCGTAATTGAAGTTACTAAGATCAACCTTTGCTCAAAAACATATTGGAACGACCACTTTAAAACCAATAAAATGAATATTATACCTCCCCGTAGCGGTACGGCATTTATATTGAAAAAAAATGAGCGCCTAAAGGTGTATGACCTAAAAGGTGAGCAGGTTTCAGATTTCATCTGCTTTAGCCAAGCTAATCCCAAAGAATACTTGTCCAGCGGAAGAACGATTGACTATGAAGAAACAATTTTCCTCACGACAGGGAATAAATTTTATTCCAATTTGAGTAATGTCATGTTTACAATGGAGGCCGATACCGTTGGTAAGCATGATTTTCTACTTACCCCTTGCAGTGCAGATACTTTCAGGATTATTTACGGAGATACTAATCCGCACCGAGGATGCTTTGGCAACCTCTCAGAAGCCCTCGATCCGTTTGGAATAACACCAGACCAAATTCCAATCTGCTTTAACATTTTTATGAACGTCTCGGTCAACGGCAACACCGGGAAAGTTGGCGTACATCCACCCTTGAGCAAGGCAAATGACTTTGTGATTTTACATGCGCATATGGACCTGATCGTAGGAATGACAGCCTGCTCGGCAGAAATGTCCAACAACTATTCCTTCAAGCCTATAGGTTATGAGGTTTTGCAGCCCGATGAGAATGTTCCACAGGATGGTAATAAAATTCCACAAGGCGGAAATAGAAATTGACAAAGCTCAAAGGTTCGATCAAGCAAATTTCCAGATTGGCTTCATTTACACAAATATCATTACCATACATGTGGTCAAGAAGATGAGCAAAATAGGCCTCTATTGACAGCAGTGATCAACTTTTGTGTCTTTCGATTTTTCCTTTGCAAAACACATATAATATTACCGGTCACTGGATGTGAAAAGTGCCAGTCAGACTTGGTAAAGATTGTTGATGGCATAAGAATTGGATTTAGAGATCACATGGACTTACAGACTTAAGGGGCAGAGAGAAAAATCTGAGTTTAAATTCCTTATTCCCGGGCAAAAGCTAAATGTGATTTGCTAAGACCCAAAAGAACCTTGTATGGAAAATGTGGTAGACGCTTTTACGGAAAAGATACTTGATAAGGTATTTCCATGTGTAGCTGCGAAAGATGCTTTGAACAAAGACAATATCAAAATCATGACTGCAGGCCATCTTGGATGTCCGCAAGAAGATGAAAGGATATTGGACTTTATATATGATTTCACAAAAAAGTTTCGGCAACGTGAGAAAGGTTTTCATAGTGCGGTAATTCTGTTTCCAAGGACGCAGCAGCTGTCTGAGGAACAATTTGAGGCTCTTTTATTTCAGCGTTTGAAGGGATTGCGGACTTTGGACGCAAAGACTTTTGCTTATGACACTAGGGTGAATGAAGATCCAATGTCAGAAGATTATAGCTTTAGTTTGATGGAGGAAGCTTTTTTTATCATCGGGTTACATCCTAACAGTAGCCGACCGGCCCGTCAATTTTCTACAGCTGCGATTGTTTTCAATCCTCATATACAGTTTGAAGACTTGAGGAGCAATGGTCGCTACCAAAAGATGAGAAAAATAGTAAGAAAAAGAGATCTTGAATATTCAGGCTCAGTCAACCCAATGCTGACTGATTTTGGTACACGTTCGGAAATATTTCAGTACAGTGGCAGAGTCCATGCGACAGATGAAAAATGCCCGTTTGACATTGGAGCTGCAAAGACTCTCTCATGACTAATCTACCGAAATGGTTTTTAGAATAAAATTTTATTATCCACAAACCAGTAATCAACTAAAACATCTACTATTATTGATTCTCCAAAAAAAATAACCATTCATCCTGCACATCCGGAAGGAAAATAAGGTGAGGCCACCAAAAAGTTAGAAAAACAAGGTGCAAAAATTCCCTCGGGCGTTTTCCTGTCATTATCGGCTACGGTTATGGCGATTTCGCTGGGCTGAAAAATAGCAAAACAAGACAACACGCTTTATTTGTTGGACAATGGGCAGCACCGTTTTTGCTTATCGGGATTTATAATAAAATAGTTAAAACCCAAGTTTCGGAATGGCAAGATGATTAGTAGAATTGCCAAAAAATGAAATGGGTGAGATTTATTCTCACCCATTTTTATTTCGACTCCACTGTTTTTTTAATTTGACCTATATAAAATCCTTAAAGAATACATTGCCTTGTTAATCAGACAATTGGGAAGTATTCTTAAGGAAATGCGTCCGTCATGAAAACCATAAGCAAAGGTTTCGCTTGGATATGTTTAAGGTTTAAGAACGACTTTCACGCAATCGTCCATTTTTTTGTCAAACATTTCATATCCTTTGGCAGCC
>JBBQXZ010000136.1:0-12168 GCA_038209145.1 Cytophagales bacterium
ACGGCCATCTGAGACCTTTTTTGTCTACAGTCAACACCATATTCTTAACCGATTGATACCTGATATTGAGGCAATCATAAAAAATTTGGATAACGGAATTATTTCAGAAAGCGATCCGGGTGTTTTAAGTAGGGACGAATACATTGAAGAAATTGACCAATGGAGAAAAACCATTCGGGACAATGAAAGGTCCAAATATTTCGCCATTCTGGAAAAAATGCATTTTAGCCGAGAATCACGTCGTCTGTTAGAATCATATAATGAAGCATTGACCGAGGTGATAAATAGTTCTAAGCTTCACGGAGAAGGTGCCACCACCTATGAAGGTAGATTAAGAGAACGGTTAAAACGTTCCAATGCCCTTTTGGATCTTATTAAGCAAAGTCAAGTTAACAATATTTCTTTCGACGCAGGATCAGGAGGGATCACTAGGACGATAGAAACAGCCGTTGTAAATGAAAAATCAAAGGCATTTAACCTAACTATTGACGAAACATTTGCTTTTCAAGGGGGATTCAGGGTGAATAAAGTAGGCTTATTATTCCAAGCTGGAGGTTTCGCCAAACAAGATCTCAATGCTGGATTATCAGAAAAAAGCGATTCAACCACGAAAATATCCTATACACTCAAAGACAACAATCTTCACAATGTATTTAGTGTAAATATAATGAACACCTTTGATGGCAATGGACCTGTTTTTAGCACACTGGGCGGAAGTTCATCTTGCCCTTATGAAGACGCTGATAAGTCTTATTTTTTTAATCCTGCTTATCCAGATATGGCATATCCATTAGCTCGGCTGCCTGAAGCAAACCGCTTACAATTAGGCTATGCCACACAGCGCATAGAAGTTCCCCAAATCAGTGTGGAAGTAGCCGACTTGGTCAATATTCCTGAAACAAGAAATGCGGAGTTTAAATTAATTCTGGAAAATAATTCGGTAGCTGGTATAGATGCTTATTATGAATTGATTGTGGATAATACAACCAATCCCACCAATGCCATATTCAATATGAATCAAAACGGTACGGTAGTTTTTGTTCCTTATGGGCAACGGGTAGAATATGCACTAACATTGGGTAAATCCATTACCGACGTATATGACTACCAAAATATCCGGGTGGTAATGCAATCTATTTGCGATCCAATTAACACCTTCGATGAGGTATTTGTCTCTGCCCAGTTCGTTCCTTCCTGCTCCCAAGTAACCGTAAGTGTTCCTTTGGAAAACTGGACGTTTAACCGGGAAGCTGCATTCAACTTGGATGGAAGCAGTAATCGCCTCCTGATTAATCTCGGAAATTACAACAGAAGCTTTGGGGGATTTGACCGGTTAGATCTGGAATATAGACCGGTGGGATTTCCTACCTGGAGCAGGCTGCATACCTACTATAACCGAGAGGAAAGTTATGAAAGTGCTTTGGCGGCAAACCGTTCAGAAATAAGCCTGATAGAAACACCCAATTTGGTTTTTGCATTCGATATCGTAGCAAGAGGGCTGGCGGATGGCCAATACGAAATAAGGGCGAGAAGTACCTGTACCAACAATACCGAGTATATATCTGATGTCATACGGGGAAGGGTGGATCTTAATGCACCACAGCGATTTGGCACCCCCTCTCCAGTGGACGGGATCTTGTCGGTAGGCCAAGACATGAAGCTCAGGTTTAACGAGCCCATCTTTTATAATTCCGCCGTTTCATTGGTGGAAATAAAGGGTCAAACAAACCAGTTGCCGGTAAACAACGAGGTATCACTCCGGTTTCAGGGGCAAGCCAACACCATGGCTATTGAGAAACCGCAAATTCTGAATGAAGACTTGACGATCGAATTCTGGATGAATAACGCTACCCAGTCACCAAATGCAATCATCTTCTACCAAAACAAAGGCCTGCAAATCAGTTTGGTAAACGGAGAACTTTCCTTTACCCTAGACAATACAACCATCAAAGGGATTATCTCCGATGACGGACTTTTCCACCATTACACCTTCACCCATGATCACAGAAACGGTGATCTCAAGATTTACGAAGAAAGCAAGGTGGTGGCTTCCGGTAACGGTGGATCAAACATGAACATAGCGGCCAATACCCCAATAATTATAGGTGGTAACACCTTTGTGGGGAACTTGCATTCTATTAAGATGTGGCGAAAAGCTATTTCCCTGCAAGAAGCTTTCGCCAACATGTACAATAAACTTCAAGGCAATGAATCGGCATTGGTGGGTTATTGGCCACTGGATGAAGGAAGGGGTACTATTGCCCACGACCTGGCCCGTTTCAAACATGCCAGGGTGGAAACAGATTGGGATATACGACCCAAAGGAACGGCCTATCACTTTGAAAACGATCAATATTTGACCTTGGACAATGTGGGCTTTGTGCAACTGACACCCATCATGGATGCTACCCTCTCTTTCTGGGTGAAGACGGCTTCAGGTCATGAAGGGACCATCTTTTCCAATGGAAAAGGTGACGGAACAGATATCATTCAAAGTAACGGTTTTGCCAATAAGTGGGCCGTCAACATCAATGCAGCCGGAAACTTGTTTTTTGCGAGTGAAGGTTTAAACTTGCCATTGACCAATACCTCCATTGCCGACGATACCTGGCATCACGTTACCTTATTACTAAACCGCTCCGGGAATTTGAGAACGCTTGTTGATGCGCAGGAGGTTTCTTCCCACCTTTCCACGGGTATTGGAGGATTTTCCGGAAACAGAATCTGGATTGGTGTCAGAGGCAGCATGGCACTTGACGGCTCGGAAAATTTTGACCGGCATTTTCAGGGTCAAATTGATGAACTGAGGTTATGGAATACCCAAAGAAATGTGGAACAAATCAGTCGGGACAGGTATTTTGAACTAGATGAAACCTCCATTGGCCTGCTGCTGTATGCCCGGATGAATGCCCCTGATCCCCTGAACAGCAATGGACCCAGGTATTTCCATGCCTTCAGCAACAACGCAGTCATTTCGACCCCTGCCAGGCTCAGCCACGGGAATGTAAATTTCAGTGCCGACGGACCACCAATCAAACCTGCCAGAACCATGGTGAGGTTCCAGGTAACTCAGGTCATCAATGGGGATGAAATGATTTTGGAACCCGTTATTAACCGCTGGGCGGAAATAGAAGGGCAGGTTCTGGACATTACGGTACACCGACTCTTTGACGGGGCAAACAACCGCCAAGAATCCCCCATTACATGGACGGCTTATGTGCAGAAAAATGTGGTGAACTGGTATGTGGAAGGGTATCCTGAGACAGTGGACCTGGTCAAAGAAACCGACAAAGAACTAAGTTTCAACATTGTGGTCCAAAACCAGGGAGGCACAACCCAACCCTATCGAATCAGTGGAATTCCAAGGTGGCTTAAGCTGAGTAGAACATCGGGAACCTTGGGACCACAAAGTCAGGTAACCATTCAGGCAAATATTGATCCTGCCATGGCTCCTGGTGTATATACCGAAAATATGGCCTTGGATACTGATTTTGGCTTCCCCCAAACCCAAGTGCTCAATGTCAGGGTGCTTCCAGAGAGTCCCGGATGGCAGATTGATCCTTCAGCCTTTAACTACAGCATGACGATTATTGGTAAAATTCAGCTGAATGGAGTGTTCAGTAGGGATGAACTGGACCAAATTGCTGCTTTCCATCAGGACGAAATCCGGGGATTGGCGGAGTTAGGCTATGATCCGGCTTATGACGAGTACTTTGCCTTTCTTACCGTGTATAGCGACGAACTGTTCGATGAACCCATTTCTTTTAAAATTTGGAAGGCCACAGACGGCAATATATATGAGGCGATTCTCGACGGTCAGCTTAGCATACCCTTTACCCTAAACGAGGTGGTAGGTAGACTGCAAACACCTGGGATATTTGCCAATACAGAGGTATTGGAACAATCCATCCCGCTAAACCAAGGTTGGACCTGGATCAGTCCAAGGATTTACGATCCCCGCTCCAGTGACTTGAACCTACTTACTAACCACATGAACCTGCATACCGACGATAGGATTCAAAGTCATGCACCGGCGCTGCTTGAAACGTTCTTCAGGGATAACTCAAATTTGGAAAACAGCACATGGTCTGGATCCATCAGTGCTGCCGGCGGTATGACTCCTGAGCGGATGTATAAGGTGTATTTGCAGGAGGCCCAATACCTCAACTTGAGAGGTCGGCCTATAGATCTTTCCAATTGGGAATTTACCATTCAACCCAACTGGAACTGGCTACCCTTCCCGATGGGCCAAAATATACCCTTGAGAGATGCATTGGCCACATTCCAGCCCAAAGAAGGCGATTTGATCAAATCACAGAATGAGTTTGCCATTTATGATGCCAGAAATGGATGGAGTGGAAACCTCACAGTGCTTCGCGCCGGAAGGGGGTACATGCTTAAGTCTTTTGAAGGCCAGAAGTTTAGCTATCCGGCCATATTCCATGAAAACCTACGGCAGGTGACTGGTCGTCAAGTGCAGATCGTAGATGCTTCTGATGAGGAAATGGTACCGGCCGCGCTTTTGCAACTTCCCGAAACCATGAATGCAGTCGTAAAGCTTCCCCATCCTTATGATAAGGTTCTTGTTTATGACCTGAATGGGCAACTAAAAGGAAGTAGTCGGCAAATGGAAGTAGCCGGAGAGCAGCTATGCTTCCTGACAATTTACGGGGATCAAAAAGAACAGCTCACCTATTATGTTGCCAAGGGGAATGAAGAACGTATGGCGGACAATTCGTTTGACTTTGCGGGAAATGCCTTAATGGGCAACCTTGAGCGGCCCGTAATCCTTCAGGTTGTGGAAGACGCTGTCCAGGTTTTCCCTAATCCATTCGAAGAAAAGTTTGAGTTAAGGTTTAGTGCCCAGGAGAAACAGGATGCATGGATGGGTATATACAGCCTATCAGGCAAAAAGGTGCAGGAGGAATTAATATCCACCAACTCCGGACCCAACCGAATGTGGATCCAGTCCTCTCTTGCCAGTGGTATGTATCTTTTACGACTGCAGGTGGATGGAAAGTTAATCCACAAAAAAATTATAAGAAAATAAGCAGACCGAAGCCATGAAAAATTTGAGTTGTATGTTGATTGCATGTTGCTTCGCTGCCACTACTTATGGCCAGTCGCCTGATTGGCAAGTGGCAGAAAATGAATTTGAACATACGATGTCCCTGGTGGCCTTTCTCAATGTGGAGGGAGTTACGCTAACGGGTGAAAATGACAGGGTGGCTGCCTTTGTAAATGGAGTCTGCAGGGGGGTAAGCAAACTCACGGAGGTAAAAAGCCATCAGGAGGACTTTGCTTATTTGACTATTTTCGGAAATTCCAATAATGAACTGGTAACATTTAAAATTTACGAGTCAAGTACCAACCGAATTATTGATGTGGAAAAGACACTCGTATTTAGAATCAATGGACACCGTGGAAACCTGCTTCAGCCTTACAGCATAGCCCAGCCTGCCCTCAGGGCCACTGCGGCCATTGAGGAGTTCAGTCTTCGTGATGTGATTCCAATAAGTGAAATCTTGGAAGATGGGAGCATTATCATTAAAGTAGAAAACACAACCAACCTGCTAGGGCACACCGTAGAATTTGAAGTAGGGGATGGGGCCCAACTTTTTCTTAATAACCAGCTGTTGGTTTCAGGTGATAACCAGTTGGATTTCTTGCAACCGGTCACCTTTCACGTGAGGTCGGAAGACAGGTCCGTGTTGAAACCCTGGACAGTGAGCATGGAACCACTGGGGGATATTCTGGTATATCGTAGAAAAGCTTCCTGTTTTGAGCCTGGAGCCATCAAGGTTACCGGCAACAGGGAGGGACAAAGTTTCTCCCTCATTCGACAAGGACAGGTGCTGAACAGCCGACCCATGGTGAGTGGAGAGGTCCTGTTTGAGAATTTGATACCAGGTGCTTATTTGGTTCGTGCGGAAGGTTTTGAAAAACAAGTTAACATTGACTAATCAAATGAAAAATTACCTACTATCCTTTTTGTTGCTGTTGTGTCTCCATGCTGCATGTGGAAGGGATGATGATGAAGTTACCATAGAGGCCTTGGGTGTGGATTTCGCCTACAGAAATGGGGAAATTCTTGGTGAGGGGGACTGCATAGATCCGCTGCAAAATTATGCCGTACTTGTACATGCCACCACGGCCAATTTTGGTACCCTACGTCCAAAAGAATTTGATGTGATTGTCAATGACATACTATACAGCCTAACTTTTAAGGGAGAAGGGACAAAGTTAATTCCCATAGACCTAAAAGAAGGGGAAAATTTGGCCAAAATTGCGGGTACCAGTCATGAAGCACGAATCCTCAAAAACTTACCTAACGAGTTTGAGTTGGTGAACTGACTGGTAAGCAGATTGATGTTTATTTTTTTTAGAGACTGTAATTTTTACTGGATTCCGTATTTTCCCACTAATTTTTTAGGAATTATTAGCGGTTATTGATTACCTTATCGTCAGATTTTATATTAGATTCACAGTAGAAAATCAAATGCGTTTTTCGGGTTTAACCGTATCAATTATTTCATACCGTTAGATATTTATAACCACATTGTTAACCAATCATTTATGTGTATTCATTCAATCCAAAAAATAGATTTTAATCATTACATTTTCTCATTTCTTTTACCGGGCATTTTGTGGACTGGTATTTTGCTTTTTTCCGGATGCACAGATAAAAAGACGGATACTGGCGTTCCTGCTAAAGTGCTGCAAAATGCCGAAAATAAGCTCCGAATTCCGCTTGATGACCAAACTCCAAACTTCAGTTTTGGATTGGGGTATTTGGATGGAGAGATTCCGTACCTATTCAATATTCAGCCGGATCGCAATGAAATTCAAGTCTATGACATGGGACAAAAGGAGCTGGCTAAAACCCTGAAATTTGAGGTGGAAGGAAATCAGGGTGTGGGCATGCTGCGGGGGTTTCACGTCCATACGGTAGACAGTATTTTCCTATTTACCAGCCAAGCAGGATCCATTTATTTGACAGATCTGGAGCAATCTTATCTTTCCAAGATTTCCTTCGAATCCAGCGGATATTCAGACCCCGAATTTAGTCCGGCTTATTTCAATTCCTACCCGATAATTCGTGGGCGTAATATGCTTGCAAAAGTATTGGTTCCGGCTAATTTAAGAGAGATGGATGAAAGCAGTCTTTCTGACAAAATTTTGAGTATGGATATGGACATGACCACGGGAGAAATGGAGCTAACTTCTCATAAATATCCCAGCGGTTACCTGTCAGATGGATTCCGCATACCCTACTACAGCATGGCGGCCTCTCCAGACAAAATCGTGTATTCTTTTTTTGCGGATCATAACCTTTACGTTGCCTCATCTGCTAAGGATGAACTTCAGGCAATTCCCGCCAAAAGCCAATTTTTTCCGGAAACTTTTTCAACGCTATCCAGAACTGCGGAGAGAATCGAATTTTTGCGTTATTTGTTTACTACCGCCCGGTATGAAAATTTGCTTTTCGATCCCTACAGGAAAGTTTTTTACAGATTTTGTTTTCCCGCCATTGAAGTTGAAAGTGAAGAAGAGCTGGATCAACTTCGCAATTTTCCAAAAGACTTTTCAATCATGATCTTGGACAAGGACCTTCAGGTCTTGGGAGAAACTAGATTCAAAGGCTATAAATACGTGACCAACAATGTCTTTGTGGCCAAAGAAGGTTTATATATGTCAGTCAACCATCCGGACAATTACGACAATGAGGAGGATTTTCTCAGTTTTGTACTTTATGAATTGGCTGATGACAAAAAATAAATAGTAATTATATCAATAGAAGAAAATAATGGTCAATCTTATTTAAAGACTATGCGGGTCTATTACTTTCAGACCATCGATATGTTTAAAATCGGAAGTGTTGCGAGAGATAAGGACCAAGTCATAAACAAGAGCCGTGGCGGCAATAATGGCATCAGGTAGTTTGGTTCTGTGTTTCTTGCGAATTTCAATACTTGCATCTACTACATTACTTGTCAAATCTAACACAGTAGCATCATTGATGAAATTGAAAAGGGTTTTGTAGTGTTCGTCAGGAGCATTAAAGCCAAGAATTTCGATTTTGGAAACCACTGAAACGTTAGGAACGGCATCAATAACCCCATTCATAAACCCCAAACCCGATACCGGAAGTTTTTTGCCGAGATAGTCAATCACAGCATTTGTGTCAATTATATATTGCGGTTGCTCCATTCGTTACGGCTTTGGGCTATATAACTTTGAAGTTCGTCCGCTATATCAGAAGGCAGTTTTCCAGCATACTTTTCAGAAAGTTTTTGCTGTGGTTGAATACTTTTTTTCAGCACTTTGATAATGTGCAAGTCTTCCAAGTCTTCTAAAAGTCTATAAGCCTTCTTATTATTGATTTGTACCAATACTGTTTCCATATAGAAATTATCTTAAAATTGCCTTCGTTATGTTTAGCAAATATACGTAAATAGGCGACAGAAAGAGAGGGGATACGGGGGTCTTTTAGGAAATATGAGCTGATTTATCCAGAAAGGCATTTAAAAATTTAATCTTGGCTGAAAATATACCTGTTAGGGTATAATTTTTGGGAAAAAAGCTGCACGAAAGCAACATCATTAAGAATAAGGTTAAACACGAAGAAACTAACATAAACTTAATGAAAAGGCCATTTCTGGGTTTAGTATCCACTACATTCACCTATCAGAAATTTACTTAAACAACGTAATCTTTGGAAGCACATTTGCAAAGGACTATTACGAACTGATTTTGGTACCTGACACCTTCATGTATTTTTTATACCAATCACCATTTCCTGCCTTGAATTATTCCAAAAAGTTAGGATATTGAGATCCATTCCTTTGCATTTGGGAATGCCATCCTTATTTCGGACAATTCATGCAGCACTATCCCACCCAAATATACCATTCACTGGCTTGCCGCATTTCTTTTTTTTTATGTATCCTGTTTCTAACTGCCTGCTCTCCTTCAACTGAGAAAAATACGGAATGGCGGGAATACCTGGGAGGACCGGATCGAAACCATTACTCCATTTTAGACCAGATCAACGGATCAACCGTCAGCGAACTGCAAATTGCCTGGATATACCATACCGGGGATAGTGGGCACATGCAGACCAATCCCATTATTGTGGATGGTGTGCTCTTTGGAATGACCGCAGGGGTACAGCCCTTTGCCATTGATGCGGCGACCGGGAAAGAAATCTGGCGGCATGCATCGGGATCAAAGGATTCTTTTAGTGTCAACCGGGGAGTGGTTTATTGGGAAAGCGGTCAAGACAAAAGAATCCTGTATTCTCAAAGTGAATGGTTGTATGCGGTTGATTCCCGTACCGGAGAACCGATCACAACTTTTGGGGATGCAGGCCGGATAAGCCTGAAAACAGGCCTTGGGCCCACCGCTTCCAATAAAATGGTCCTTTCCAATACGCCCGGTACGGTGTATGGCGATTTGATTATCATGCCGCTTAGAGTAGCGGAAGATCATCGGGCGGCATTGGGGCATATTCAGGCGTTTAATATCCGGACCGGTGAGTTGGCCTGGGTCTTTCACACCATTCCCCATCCGGGTGAATACGGATATGATACCTGGGCCAAAGACACTTATCTCAATAATGGTATTGGCGGAGCCAATAATTGGGCGGGGATGGCCATTGACCGGGAAAGAGGAATCCTTTATGTACCCACCGGGTCTGCGGCACCTGATTTCTATGGCGGGGACCGTATGGGCATCAATCTTTTTGCCAATACCTTACTGGCGTTGAATGCCAGTACGGGGGAACGAATCTGGCATTACCAATTGGTGCATCACGACATCCTGGACATGGACTTGCCTGCCCCGCCGAACCTGCTGACAGTTACCCATGAAGGGAAAAAGATAGATGCCGTGGCGCAGGTAACCAAACACGGTTTTGTATTTTTATTTGATCGGGGAACTGGAGAACCTCTTTTTCCCATTGAAGAAAGGCCTGTTCCGGGATCCACTATTCCCGGAGAACAGCCTTGGCCTACCCAACCCTTTCCGGTGAAACCTGCACCTTTTTCCCGCCAGGAAATCACAGATTCCATCATCAGTCCCCTTGCGGAAAATCGGGATGAGTTGATTGGAATTCTAAAGGAAAGTGGCTATTCCGGGTCCTTTACCCCATTACAAGAAAAGGGTATGCCTGTCTTTCCGGGGTTGAGTGGAGGTGCCATTTGGGGTGGGGCAGCTGTGGATCCTGAGGGAATACTTTATATCAACAGCAACGAGATGGCCAGGTTTATGGGCATTGGTCCCAGTGCCTCGGAAGAGCAGTTGAATGCGATGGGAGTGGGCAAGCGAACGTACACCCTGAATTGTTCTCCCTGCCACGGGGCTGACCTCAAAGGGCACCCGGAAAGCGAATATCCGTCCCTTGTTAACATATTCAACCGAAAACCGCACGATAACGTATCTCAACTAATCACTTCCGGAAAGGGGATGATGCCGGCATTCCCTTCGATTTCGCCTTCCGAAAAATCCGCCTTACTTGCTTTTCTGGACGAGGGAGATTCAAAGATGGCCGATAGCGGCAATGAACCTGGACTTGTGACAGAATCCGGTTCTGACGATTTACCAGCTTACGTGGTCAACCGGTATATGAAATTTCTGGATAGCAAAGGCTATCCGGCAGTCAGCCCTCCCTGGGGCACCTTGAATGCCATAGATATGAATACCGGTGAATATATCTGGAAAATTCCTTTCGGGGAATATCCCGAATTAATAGCCAAAGGGTTACCGGTCACCGGCACGGAAAGTTTTGGCGGCCCTTTGGTAACCGAAGGCGGTTTGTTGTTTATTGCGGCTACCCAAGACGGCAAGTTCAGGGCGTATGAAAAGCGTACAGGAAAACTTATCTGGGAAACCATTTTGCCCGCAGCGGCATTTGCCACTCCCAGTACCTACGAGGCAAATGGCCGCCAATATATCGTATTGGCTTGTGGGGGAGGGAGGTTTAATACCCCGAAAGGAGATATGTATGTGGCTTTTGCTTTGCCAAAATAAACTGATTTCGGGCATGTTGGATGGATGTAGAGATTTGGTTCCGTTAAGCCCCGAAATCCCATTGCGATACGTTAAGCCCCCCCCAAATCCCCCCTTAAGGTGGGACCTTTATTAAGTGTTTGGATGGAATATTGTGGTAATAGAAGAACAGGCTCCCTTACACCCGATATATTACATTTCATTGGGAATTGGCTCCGGTTTGCCCCCTAAATCCCCCTGAAGGGGGACTTTCGATACGTTTTGTATGCAAACTTGGAGAAGTACTTGAGTAGGCTTCCACCCTCCCCATACACTCCGTTTCGGAATTGCAAATTCCTTCTATCTGTCCGTCGCAGTTGCAAACTGAGAGAAGCGTGTAAATCCTAGTCAACTGTTTTTCCAATATGGAACATAGCGAACCGAGCGGTTCTGGATAATAGAAGTAAGGGTTGAATTTGATTTGCCTATTGCGGGTTAATTTGTACTTTCAAGTCTTTGTAATTTTAAACCGATAAATATGCCTATTTCAAAAACTCATCAGTCGTCTTTTTTTATTGGATGCCTACTTCTAATCCTACCCATTTATCTCCCAGCCCAAGAAGGTATTGAAAACCACCGAAAAGGGGAATTGATTGTATTGGCAAATCCCGGTGAGGAAATCAAGATAGAGCAGCTTTCCCATGAATTTTGGTTCGGGGCAGCCATCAGCAACAACTTTATCAGTGGATCTATGACTCCTGAAGACAGGCAACAGTATGAGGAGAAATTTCTCAAAAACTTCAATTCCGCCGTCACCGAAAATGCCCTGAAATGGGGAAACATGGAACCGAAAAAAGGACAGATGAACTATGCTGTGGTGGACGCAATCTTGGAATGGACGGACAAGCATCAGATTCCCCTGAGAGGCCACAATATCTTTTGGGGAATTGAAAAATTTGTGCAGGATTGGGTAAAGGAGTTGGATAATGAAGAGCTAATGCGGACACTCCAAAACAGGGCCGAAGATATCGCCAGCAAATACAAAGGCCGGTTTGTTCAATATGACCTGAACAATGAGATGATTCATGGAAACTTCTATGAAGATCGCCTGGGTTCCGATATTACCAAGAAGATGGTGGAATGGGTTCATCAGACAGATCCGCAAGCCCAACTTTTTTT
>JBBQXZ010000137.1:0-12160 GCA_038209145.1 Cytophagales bacterium
CATGCTGCGAATGTATATCCATTAGGGATTTCCCGAGTGTTTTCAGGGATTCCAGCCGCACAGGCGTATCGTTTATAAAGGCCCGACTCTTTCCCGAAGGGGAAATTTCCCGCCGGATGATGCAAGTTTGTTCATAATCCAGGTCTTCTGATTCAAAGAACCCCTGTAATCCATAGGGGCTGATGTGGAAAACCCCTTCGATGACACATTTATTTTCATCGTCATAGAGGGATTTGGTATCCGCACGGTTGCCAAGCAGCAATCCAATAGCTCCCAGCATGATCGACTTGCCGGCACCGGTCTCCCCGGTAATCATATTGAGTCCATGAGATGGATCCATCTCCAGCTGTTGGATCAACGCATAATTGGATATACTTAAATGCGTGAGCATGGTGGTTTGGTTTTATGGTGCCGTAAAAAGGTGCAAGTTACAATCAACCTTTCAGAATATCATTGTATTTTCTGGAGTTGTTGGGGTCTACCCTTAGTAGAACCTCCACTGCCTGTTGGCGGATTTCCAGTGGGGCACTTTTTAGAACTTTGCTGATTTCATCGGATTTGGCATCCATAAAGCTGATGGTGAGGATGCTGTTCGGCTGAACCTGATTGGCTTCGGCTACCTTTTGTAGGGCTTCCAGGATGTTTTCATAAGCCTCCTTTGGTTTGGTGGTAAGCAGATCCATTCCCATGCGGTGGTACAGGTAATAGGCATCCCGGATGGGAACCATGACCTGTGAGGCATACAGGTCGTTTGACAGCCAATAGCGGTTTCGTTTGTCTGAGGGGTTCTGATTCCATCCAGGACGGGGGGACTGCTGTGCATTGGCTACGATATTGCTGGCGATTTCAAAATAGGAATTGCCGCCTCTCGGAGAAAATGAATCGTAATCCAACCCCAGGGCAATATAGGCATAAAAGGACAACAGCGATGTTACATTGTTGATGTATGAGAACCTGTTGAACTCCATGGGCTGCGACTCCACGTACTCAAAGGTCCAATTTCTGTCCGCAAAGTTGAAAAGTAAGGTTTCGTAGTTTGATCCGTAAACGGGCCGAACTGTCTGAATCTGAACCGTTGCAGAAAACAAGCCTACTTGCGGCATGTCATTGATGGTGATAAGTAAGTTGCCTTTGACGCGTTCTTCTGGACGGAACTCATCCTCAATCCAGCTCCTGCCGTTCAAGTACTGCTCAAAGGCAGTCTTCATGTTGACGAACACATCCTGATCTTGTGTCCTGGCGCGCTCACTGTTGACGATCACGGTGAAATTCAATTGCTGTGCCGAAGCCGATACCCCAGAAAGAAGAAGTAGGCCCGTCACTCCGGTAAAGAAAATCATCAGAAAATGTTTCATAGCTAGCTATTTGGTGATATCAGCGTATGCCATCCGACTGATAATAAAGATAAAACGAATTTATTTCTTTTCTTGTTTGTCCAAGTGTTTTTTTATTAATTCAACCACCTGTCGGGCAATTTCCCTTTTGGGCAGCAAATCGGAGACCAAAGAGGTATGGTCATTGAAGAAATAGGTTACTTTATTCGTGTCTTTTTTGAAACCGGCCCCTTTATCCTGCAGGGAGTTTAGTACAATAAAATCAAAATTTTTCTTAGCCAGCTTTTGCCGGGCATTCTCCTGTTCATTTTCTGTTTCCAAAGCAAAACCTACATGGACTTGTCCTTTCTGTTTCGCTTTTCCAAGTGATAGTGCGATATCTACATTTTTCTTCAGTACAAGCGTTAGCTGCTCCCCGGTTTTTTTTACTTTTTGGGAAGAAACTTCGGCAGGTCCATAGTCGGCCACAGCTGCGCAAAAAACCACGCAAGATGCAGTCTGATGAATCTTTTTGGCGGCCTCATACATATCCTGTGCACTTATCACCTGGAGTACCTTGATATTCGGGTGCACTACTTTTATATCGGTGGGTCCCAAGACCAAGTGAACCTCGGCTCCCAGCTCGGCGGCTTCTTGGGCAATGGCTATGCCCATTTTACCGCTCGAATGATTGCTAATGAACCGCACCGGATCGATGGCTTCCTGAGTTGGTCCAGCGGTTATTAAAAATACTTGACCTGTAAAGTCCTTCCGCGACTGGAAAAAATCCTGAACCCTGTCTAGAATTTCTTCCGGTTCCATCATTCTTCCTGTTCCGTGAAGTCCACTTGCCAATTCACCTGTACCGGCCTCCAAAATGGTCACCCCATGACACAGAATAGTGTCGAAGTTCTGCCATACACTGGGATGCTTGTACATGTCCAGGTCCATGGCCGGAGCCACCATCACAGAACATCGGGCCGAAAGATAAGTGGCGACAAGGAGGTTGTCACTTTGACCCATGGCCAGCTTTGCCAATGTGCTGGCGCTGAGGGGGGCTATGAGAAATAAGTCGGCCCACAATCCCAATTCTACATGGTTGTTCCATTCTCCTGATTTTTTGTCAAAAAAATCTATCAGAACCCGATTTTTTGATAGCGTTGACAAGGTGAGTGGGGTTATAAAATCAAGAGCAGAAGCAGTCATGACGACTTTTACTTCTGCTCCTTGTTTTATAAGCAATCGAATAAGTGTGGCGACTTTGTAGGCAGCGATGCCGCCCGTGACGCCGATAAGAATCTTTTTATTTAGTAGTGACGACAACATGCGTGATTACCCAGCCACTTCCTCGTCAGGGATTCTAAATAAAACCTTTTCTTCCATAAATTCCTCCATCGCTAGGGAAGTTGGCTTAGGCATTCTTTCATAGAACTTGGAGATCTCAATCTGCTCCTTGTTTTCAAATACCTCTTCCAAGTTGTCTACGGTAGAGGCAAACTCTGAAAGCTTATTGTTCAGTTCTTCTTTCATGTTCGTCGAAATCTGCTTGGCACGTTGGGAGATCACATGAATAGATTCATAAAGATTTCCGCTTTTGTCAGCGATTTTTTCCAAATCACGCGTGATGATTGATTGATGTGCAGCCATGTTACTTGTTGAATAGTTAATTTTCTACGGTTTTTAATGCTTCACTAGCCTCTTTGTTCCGGGCTTCTTCTTCGAAGATACGTTTCGCTTCGGCAGTTCTTTTTTCGTAATCTTCTTTGAGCCGGTAATACGACTCAAGTTCTGTTTGTGTTGAGGAAAGTAGGTTGTTGACCTTTTTTACATATCCGCTATCCGGATACTTTACTTTGAAACTTTCACCAAATGTCACGGAATCCTTAAGGCGGTCTTCCTTTTTGTCAAACACACTTCGCTCTGCATAGGCAACACTTACCTCTACAAGCTTAAAGGCTAGTTCCTCATTATATTTGCTATCAGGGTAGGACTTTGCGAAGTTTTGGAAATTGATGATACACGCCCTGTAAAAATCCCCGGGAAATAATCCTTCTGTAAGACGATAGTACATTTTAGATTCCTCAAAAGCCTTTTCTTCAAAGCGTCTTTGCAAATCATCAATCATGCTAAGGGCCCTTTCGTAGGAATCAGACTCGGGAAATCTGTTCATAAATAGCTGGATGGCATTCACGGCATCTCTACTGCTTCTTTGGTCCAGGTTATAGTCCGGAGAGTCCAAATATAAAGAGTAAGAGTTCATAAACAATGCCTCTTCTGCCAAGGGACTTCTATTATAGGTGTCAAAGAAGGTCTTGAAGTATCCAGCTGCCTCGATGTATCGTTCGGTACGAAAATGGGAATAGGCATAATTAAACTCGGCCAATTCTGCTTTTCCATTTCCCCGAATGACAGGGAGCACCCGATCGTAAAGGATAATGGCCTTGTTGAATTCCTTTTTATCGTAATACCTGTTTGCAGCATCATACAGTTCATCCCAGTTGGTACTTTTTTCCAATTTGTAGAACTCTCCACACGAAGACAACACCCCGAGTAGCATTGCGGTACTGAAAAGGAGGGTAACTTGTTTTTTCATAATTAATCGGCAAATATAGGGGAATTATTACTAGGTATCAAGTGAAGTAGGGTTGTCAGTGAAATCAGGGCCACGTTACCTTTTTACAACGAGCTTTTTGGTAACAATATTCTTGTTATCTATAATAATGGTGTAAAAATAAACACCTGGATTCAAATCCGTAACATTGATTTCCAGGGTGTGGTGTAGCGGATCAAGTCTAAAGTCGTATATGGGGTTTCCAATAAAACTGTTAACAACAACCCGTGCGTTTACAGCCGGGTTCTTGATTTTATAGTCTAGCTGTGCTACCCGCATAGTTGGATTTGGGTATACACCACCAAGTTCGATATCCTTGTGGTTAAAATAGTTTTCAGCCTCTCCCGCAACAACATGGTAGACACCTTCAATTACAAACATATCCCGAAGATTGTCCGTGTTGAAAAAATGAAGGTCAAACGTTCCCCTTGTTTCAATGATACCCAAATCAAATTCAAGATACAAATCTGTAATTACTTCACCTGGCTTAAGTACAATCTTAATTTTAGACGCATCTTTTATCGGATCAAAGCAAATTCTATCCAAACAGATTTTCATGGATTGGGATGAACCTATATTTCCGCGCAGGTATCTCAGGAAATATTCTTTTTCCTCGTCTGAATCATTTTGAAGGATAAGGGACTTTCTTTGGGAGGTGTTTATTTTACCGTTGAATTCGATCCTCTCGTTGAGCACCCGTACTTGTCTTGCCTCAGCCATAGGCTGGATGAGCAGAAGAAGGGTGATCAAAAACAAAAAGAGAGATTTCATGTAATCAGTTTAGAATAGGCTGTAAATAATATTGGACCTGTCGATCGATTTCATTGATATACGTATAAAATTACCAAATAGGTTACAATTTATAAAATCTTATGGGTTAAAAAACGTTAAACCTAATTTTTTTTTTTCAAACTATCCAGTAAATTTTTCCAACTTAATAGTGAAATATCAACATAAGTGCTTTCTGACACGTTAGTTGGAAGGATTGTCGATACTTATTTGCATTTCGTCATTTCCTGGGTAAGGTAAGTAGACATCAGGCTCGGTGAAGAAGTTAAACGGATCTTCTTCCCTTATCCGCGGTGTTCTCCATGCGTTGACCATAGCCATGCTCGGACGTTCTTCGATTCGCCACACAAAGCCTTTTAGTGCTTTCTCTTCGTCTTTGATCATATGGGGGGGTGTAAAAGAAGCTTCAGGTTTGATGGTATGGGAAATTTTCGAAACCTGGTTGTCCTGAAAGTGCATGAGGATCCTTCCACAGAGCAACTTGTTGATGCCTCGGATAGTGGTGTCATTTTCCAAAGCAAAATAAAGGGATTCTCCATTTCCCTCCACGTCCAGTTTACTCATGTCTCCATCCAAAAAATATGCCGTCATCTTCCTTCCTTTAATCTGATTGTAGTTAGAGACTGTGTCTTTGGTGATGGCAAAACTGTTACTTCTCAGTAAGGCTTTGTCAATATTTTGGTTGGCTATTAAAATCTGGATGCTGTCAGCTGTGATTTGGCTTTTGTTGTTCCACATCACGGGATCATTATACAGGTAGATGGTGGAATCCGCATACCGATAAACCATGGAGTCTGCCCTGCCGGCCAGTTCGGATTTGATCATTCGCATATCTGGAAAAGCCAATAGAAACCGCTGTTCAGGATCCTCGCTGTCCTGCGAAATGAGCGTATCGGCTATCATATAAAGTGTGTCCTGTTCAAAATACTTTCGGACCAAGGCATTTCCAAACACCTTGGAATATTGCGATTCTTCCCAATATTTTCCCTCTTCACCAAAGATTTCAATTTCACGTTCCTTATTATAAATACTCACGTTTTCAATCGCCTCATAATATTGGTTGGCTTCGTCATAGAAAAGGTTTTCGCCATAGACAATGCTAGTTTCGGTCTCTACATCGCCATCATAAAACCTGAATAGTTTGTTCTCGGTGTCATAAAAGCTACCTCTTTTTGCGTTCAGCTTGTTCCCATCGGTGGACTCCACGTTGGTAATGCCTTCGGTTTCCGCAGTTTTGGGAATGGTATAGTAGAAAAGGATATTGGATTTGAGGATGTAATCGGGGTTTTCGAGAACTACGTTTTCTGTAAACGTGATTTTTTCAATCTGTGTCTGGTAGAGGCCTTTTTCACTTGTGAGCACATTTGTACTGTCTACTACTTTTCCCGAATTGAAATAATTGGCCGCCGCAGTTTCCCGGTTGTAGTCCAGGTAATCGGTGTACAGGGTGGTTTCTTTGTTTTTAAAAACCACTTTGTTTCGAAGTTTGGCCAACAGGGTGTTGCCGTCGTATTCGGCATAGCGGCTGGTTACCACAATTGGATCTTTCTGATCTTCTATCCGCACACTCCCGAAAAGCTTGGCAAGGTTTTCCTGCCCATAAAAATGTGCCGAATCGCAATATATCAGCGAGTTTTGGTGCTTCATGATGACATTGTCTTTGAGCCGGTCGAATCCCTTTCCCCCCAGAAGCCGGTCAGCCTGGATGATTTCCAATCGGCTGTCAGCATTTTCTCGACCCTGAGCGTGAGTTTTCGACAAGGATCCAAAGAAAATTACCGGAAGAACCACTAAAAACAATCTTAATTTATCCATGCTTCTATTCAAATCTGAGACAAAATTAATAGAAATTGGTATTTTTGGGTTATGTTGGACAGATTTAAACATCATATTCATTCTTCGGGACTATTACGCAAAGGGAAACATTACCTCTTGGCCATCAGCGGGGGTATAGACAGTGTGGCATTGGCGCACCTGTTATCGCTGGCAAATATTTCATTTGGGATGGTTCACTGCAATTTCCAACTGCGGGGTGCCGAAAGTGAGGAGGATGAACATTTTATCCGAAATCTGGGTACCAGTCTGGAAGTAGACGTACAAACCAGGCGTTTCGATACATTATCCTACAAAAAAAACATTGGCGTATCGACCCAAATGGCCGCTAGAGACCTTCGGTATAACTGGTTCGAAGAGTTGGTTCGGACAGGTCAGGGTGAAGGGGTGCTGGTAGCCCACCATGCAGGGGATCAGGTAGAAACGGTTCTGCTCAACTTGTTGAGGGGAACAGGCATAGAAGGGGTTTATGGCATGGCAGAGCATCGGGAAGGAATCATCAGACCTTTATTACCTTTTACCCGAGAAGAGATTGCAGCTTTTGTGGCAGCGCAAGCACTGGAATGGCGGGAAGACAGCTCCAACGAGAAAAGTGATTATAAAAGGAACGTATTGAGAAATGACGTTTTACCGGTTCTGAAAGAAGCTTTCGGGGATGTTAACCGGCAGTTGGGGAACAGCTTCGGACGGATCAAAGACACCGGCCAGGCATTTTTTCATTTTTTTGAAAAGTGGAAAGTGGCGCAGCTTCAGGTCGAAGTTCCCTATGAATATTTGCCTTTTTCCTCTTTGGTGGGGATACCGGGAAAGTCCTCCTTGCTTTTTTATTGGCTCAGGGAGTACGGATTTAATTTTGCGCAGGTAAGCGAGATCCTGCAGGCCATGGATGCCGGGGCCACTGGCAAAATCTTTGAAGGATCAGGATTTATGCTCAATATTGATCGGGAATTTCTCATCTTGGGACCAACCCGTAAAACGTTTGAAGGATTGGTGATAGAAGCGCATGAGGTAGAACTGATGGTGGAGGATGAGCGGTATGACGTGTTTACATTGGGAGAAGGGCAGGCACCGGACAAAAATCCGGCGAATGCCATGCTGGATAGGGATTTGTTGACTTTTCCCCTTCAGGTTAGAAATTGGCAGGAGGGTGATAAATTTAAACCCTTGGGCATGCGTCAGTTTAAGAAAATCAGTGATTTTTTAATAGATTTGAGAGTTCCCTACATCCAGAAACAGCACTTGAAGGTACTTTGCTCCGGCGCGGACATTGTATGGCTTGTTGGGTATCGAATTGATGACCGGTTTAAAATCAGTCCTTTCACCAGGCAGGTGACGTATTTCAAAAAAAAGTAACCATGTACAACCCATTTAAAAAAACATATTCGGAGTCGGAGAAACGGTGTTTTGATTTTTTGTCCAAAATCAAGTTTTTTGAGCGGCTGAGGTATTCTGAATTGATTCATTTTATTCCCGCCATACACCAAAGGAAATACATGAAAAATGAGGTGGTTTTCTTTCGCAATGACCCCAGTCAGGCACTTTATATCATGGAGAAGGGGAGGGTATTGCTGAGTATAGACATCAAAGATTCTTTTGAAACCATCTTGAAAGTGAATGCGGGGACTGCTTTTGGGGAGAATTCTTTATTGACGGGATCAAAACGGATCTACACAGCTGTTGTAGATTCGGAAGAGGCCACATTATGGGTAATCCCAAACTATGCCATTATGGAGATCTTTGAAAGCAACCCCAAGATACAAGCCAAAATGCTAAGCTCCCTTGCTGAATTTTACAACCAAAACAACCAGCGTTTATTTTCTTCTTACCAAAATTCTTACGGGTTTTTTAAACTCGGTCAAATGTTTGAATAATATACCGGAACACTTCCTAAAAAGGGCTTTCTTTAATAACTTAGCGCAAATTTTTAAAAAAATCAAAATTAAACCAATCATATATTATGACTAAAGTAACCGTAGTGGGTGCAGGAAATGTCGGAGCAACTTGCGCCGATGTATTGGCGTACCGCGAAATCGCTGAGGAGATCGTATTAGTGGACATCAAGGAAGGTGTCGCCGAAGGCAAAGCACTGGATATTTGGCAAAAAGCCCCCATAAATGTATATGACAGCCGCACGGTAGGAAGCACCAATGATTACTCCAAGACCGCAGGTTCGGATGTGGTAGTCATTACTTCTGGTTTACCGCGAAAGCCCGGAATGACCAGGGACGACCTGATCGAAACCAACGCGGGTATTGTGAAGATGGTTACCGAAAGCGTGGTAAAACATTCTCCAGATGCCATCATTATCGTCGTGTCCAATCCGCTGGATGTAATGACTTATCAGGCACATATCACCTCTGGACTGCCAAAGACCAAGGTTATCGGTATGGCTGGTATCTTGGACACGGCCAGGTATCGGGCGTTTTTAGCCGAAGCGCTGGACATTTCCCCCAAAGAAATTCAGGCAATCCTTATGGGAGGACACGGGGACACCATGGTTCCACTTCCGAGATATACCACCGTTGCGGGGATTCCCGTTACCGAGCTGATAGACAAAGATAAGCTGGATGCCATCATCGAGCGAACGAAGTTTGGCGGCGGCGAATTGGTCAAGCTAATGGGGACTTCCGCATGGTATGCACCCGGAGCGGCGGCTGCCCAAATGGTGGAATCCATCGTTAAAAACCAGAAGCGTGTATTTCCCGTTTGTATCAAGCTTGACGGTGAGTATGGTATTGATGACTGTTACCTTGGCGTACCGGTGATTTTGGGGAAAAACGGTGTTGAAAAAGTGATCGAACTTGATCTCAACGACGAAGAAAAACAATTGTTGGAGGTTTCCAGATCCCACGTGAAAGAAGTAATGGCGGTGTTGGATAATCTGGGAAATAAATAATCGGCACACAGTTAAATTCTTTTATAAAATCCCAATTTTAATTGGGATTTTTTTCGTTATTGGCGGGAAGATAATTTTAAACAGGGACAATTGAATACGTTAAAGACCATATTGATCATTGTTTTGCTGGCAATGTTGTCGATTGCGGCATTTTTGGCATTTAAGAGTGATTTCTTTTTCAAAAAAATAGATCCAATTACCCTTATTCCATCCAATGCAGTACTGGTCTTTGAAACGCAAGAACCTGTTTTTGTCTGGAACGAGATCGTCACCCAGCCGATTTGGGAACGTCTTTCCAGTATCCCGGCCCTTAAGGAAATGGAGCAACAGCTCGTGAATCTGGACAGCATAACCGGGAAATCGGGGAATTTGGACAAAGCGCTTAAAGGGCAACAATTTGTGCTTTCCATGCACCCTACAGGTAGGGATGATTTTGATTTTCTTTTCACTATAGGATTTGAAGCGAATAGGCTTTCTGATTTTTTAACCCAAATCGAAGGTGGGCTTGCTAACACTTCTGTAATAAAAAGCCGAAATTATAGTGGTATCACACTCTATGAATATCCAATTGCCTCCGGAAATGCGGTCTTCACCTATGGGGTTTATGAAAACATCCTTTTAGCCAGCCATACCTCTTTTTTGGTAGAAGATGCCATACGTCTGGTTAAATCCAGCGAACTGAGAAATTTCAAGGAGACCTATGCGGTATTGTTTCAATCTCCGGAGACTGCGCAAGGCATAGGATTACTTCGAATGGGATCCTCCGGTCTGTCAAAACTAGTCGCCTCAGCAACTACCGTCAGGACAGAAGATTTTACCCGGCAGCTCAACGATCTTCAAATGGCAGCCAATTTACGGTTTGCTTTTGAGGAGGGAAAGGTCAACTTTTCCGGGGAATTGCTTGGTATTTCCGGTACACCTTTAACTATCTTATCCACACCTTTGAATAAAATCAATCTATTCAATGAATTAATCAGTAACCGTACTGCCATTTTCCGTCATCACAGATTGGACCAATCCGGAAACCTGCATCCCCGATTGCGGGAGATTTCCCAAATTAGAAACACCATTTCAGCCGAAATAGAAAGCCAACTCATTTCACGAGGTTTTTTTGACAACGTATCCGGTCAGGCAGGGCTGATGGTTTTTGAAGGGTTTGACAAGAAAGAATTGGAAAAAGTGCTGCTTTTGCCTGTTGGTAATGTTGAAACTGCGTTGACCATGTTGGAAGAATTTTCGGTGCAACTCAATCAGGGCGATAGGGAGTTGCTCGCTAAGGACAGGCACTGGGGAAAAGCCTTTTTCGCCTTGGGTATTGAAGAATTCCCCATGCATCTTTTTGACGGAAAGTTTGAAGGATTTAACGAGACGGTAGTTTCTTCCATTGGGAATTATATCGTTTTTGCCAATTCTATCCGAACAATGAAAAACTTCCTGGATGATTACGACAATGACAGCATGTGGGGTAAATCCGTTTTTCAAAAAAAATACTTGGAAAGCGCTCCTCAAGAAGCTGTTTTCAGTCAGTTTATTGATGTTAACAAGTTTTTCAACCTGATTTTGCCTGCGCTGAGTCCTGATTGGCAATCGATTTTTCAGAAATATGCACAGGAAATACAAGCATTTGACATGATTTTTTTGTCCATTACCGCTGAAAACGGTAAGTCGATGGTGAAAATTGAATTTGATTATCACTTGGAGCCAATTAAAAAATCCGCTGATTTCCTACTTACCTTATCTCGGGAAGTTTCCTTTAATCAGGCGCTGGCCTACGGGCCAAAGGTGTTGGAGAATTTCAATGACAAAAGCAGGGAATATTTGGTTCAGGATGAGGACATGACCCTGCATTTGATCAACAGCGAGGGAGACAGGGTTTTTTCCAGCGTGCTTTCCGGAGCCATCATTGGCCAGGTATTTCAGGTTGATTATTACAAGAACGATAAACTACAAGTTGTCTTTGCAACCAGCGATGGCATATACGGGTATGATCGGATTGGTGAGCCTTTGCCGGATTTTCCCATAGTACTTCCCGGTGGAAGAACCATTGCCCAATTCAATGTGCTGGATTATGACAAATCCAGGGACTATCGGTTTTTTGTGTCCGATGAATCCGGGGACTTATATATTTTTGACCAGCGCGGTCAATTATTGGAGGGATGGAACCCGAGGAGGACCACCGGAAGGCTTGCCGCAACTCCTGCCCATCACCGAATCTCAGGTATGGGAGATTTCATGATTTCGCTTCACGAAAATGGAAATCTTGAACTTATGAACCGCAAAGGGGAATCGAAAACCGGGTCCGCTATCCGTTTGGGGGAATCAGTACCCACTGTTTATGGACTGACAGACAGAGGAGGTAGCAGTGCCCAGATAGTTACGATCAATAATGCCGGAGAATTGGTTAAGGTAAACTTCAATGGGGAATTGACCTACAGAAATCAGTTGCTGCGGCCAGACAGGGAAACAAAATTCAATATTGTACCCAATGAAAACAAAGATAATTTCCTGATAGTAATTCAGGAATACAATAAAATCAACGTTTTGTCTCAGGATGAAAAACCCCTTTTCACCTGGGATATTTTATCGGATGACTTGTGTTTTCAGTGGTTCTCTTTTGGCTATCAAAAGGATATTTTTGTGGTAATCGACCGGGTACAGGAATTTGTGTACCTGTTTAATCTGAAGGGGGAATTGTTGAATTCAAAACCACTTAACGGA
>JBBQXZ010000138.1:0-12105 GCA_038209145.1 Cytophagales bacterium
ATCGCTATAAAATTTGCTGCCAGCCATCCTTCCAACACGTTTCTATCCCGCATATACATGATGTCAGCTTTTAGAAAGTTTTTATACCCGTCAAACATGGTTTCTATTTCGTTTCGTTGTTTGTAGGCTTGGTATATCTGGTCGGCATTTAGGTTTTCGATAATTGAATAGGTATGGGTAAGTGTGCCGAAACCTGTCAGTTTTTCATAATATTTTTCTATGGAGTACTCCTCTGGCTTGGAAACAGCCTGAGTTTTATCGTTTTTTACACCTTAATTTGCAACCACAACACCCAATCAACAAGTTGTCTTAATTCCGCCCAAGAACCAATCTTTCGTAAAACAACCTTCCTTAAAAACTCCGGCGGAGTGGCCGATTTGATAGCCCTTGGTTTCAACCCAAGGTAAAAATAGCGCAAATATCCCCGTTTTGGCCGCGAGGCCCCCAATACGGTCAACCCATTCCCGCCAAAACCACAAAAAGGTTGATGTGACATCCTAGATTTTAAAACAGAATTGATATCGGAAATAATTTAACCAGAAGATTGTATCGCTAGTTTGACGAATAATCGAACTCAGGTCATAAGTCTGATCCGTCCTTCTGCCTTCGTCAGCCCCTGTCCTTAATTGTATTAACATTGACCGTCGACTAGTACCCGAGGTTAATTTATCAAACCAGTTAAACCGTAGATTAGGCATTATTTTTGATCTAGTCGTGTTGTCTTTTGCAGTGGAACTTCGAAAGTAAGAGAAGGTAATCCAAGCATCATTTTTATAAGTTAATCATTCATTGCCTCACAAACCAAATCTTACATGAAAAAATCACTTTATATCCTGTTCTCAATTTTTGCATTTATAATCGTGGCTTTAATTGCGGTGCCGTTCTTCTTTAAGGATAAGATCCTGGCCAAAGTGGATAAAGAGATTGCAGCTACCGTCAATGCCCGGGTATTTTATGATTACGATAAGGTAGACCTGAGTATGTTTCGAAGATTTCCCAATATTTCCGCTACCATCGGCGATTTTGGGATTGTCGGTAATGCTCCTTTTGAGCAGGATACCTTGGTACAGGTTGGTCGGTTTCAAGTGGATTTAAATTTGTTTTCGGTGCTTTTTGGGGATAATCCCGAACTAACGGGAATTGCATTGGAGGATGGTACCCTATTCGTTAAAGTTTTAGGCGACGGATCGGCTAATTATGACATTATGTATCCAACCGAAGAGGAAGAAATAGCTGCCAATGACTCCTCTGAATTTCAACTTGGGATCAAGCGGATAGAGGTCAAAAACCTTGGATTCATTTATGATGATCGGGAAATGGGATTTTTCATCGCATTAGGCGGTATGGATCTGGAAGGAAACGGCGACTTTACCTTGGATGTATACGACCTTGCGGTTTCTGGTGAAGGTGATTTGGTTCGACTGGATTACGGTGATGTAAATTATCTTTCTCAAAAGAAAATTCACATTGACACCGAGGTAAAGGTGGATTTGGAAAATATGGTCTTTGGCTTAAATCAGGCAAGGGCTGAGTTAAACGATTTTGCGTTTGGCCTGGATGGGTCAATTGGACTCCCCGAAGAGGGAATTGCCCTGGACCTGACATTTTTCGGTGAAGACAACTCCTTCAAGAGTATTCTGTCATTGGTTCCAGGAATGTATACTTCTTCCTTTGATGGACTTAAAACTTCGGGGGAGATGGATTTCAAAGGTTTTGTCAAAGGGATGTACTCAGAAGAATCCTTTCCGGCTTTTCAGCTTGGATTGAAGGTAAACGATGGTATGTTTCAATATCCTGATTTGCCAAGACCTGTGCAAGGTGTCAATGTTGTCCTGCTTGTGGATAATCCTAGTGGGGTCTTAGACAGAACTGAAATAAACCTCTCCGCGTTTAATCTACGTTTCGGTGAACAGCCTGTATCCGGAAGGTTTTACCTTAAGGATCTTATCAGTTATGAAATGGATGGACAACTTGTCGGACAGCTCGAACTGGAAGAGCTAACCTCAATTTTTCCCGTGGAAGGAATGGAGCTTAGGGGTAATCTCGCCATAGATGCCAAAGCAAAAGGAAAGTACGACAGCTTGGCAGGCATCATTCCCGCAGTCAACGCCACTATCAACTTGGCAAATGGCTATGTAAAAAGCGCAGCGTACCCCGCACCTATCGAGAAGTTAACTGTTGAGTCTGTTATTGCCAATCCATCAGGCAGAATTAACGATTTCCTGGTAGATATTTCTGCCTTTGGATTTGAGTTGGAAGGGGAATCAATCTCAGGAAGCTTGAAAATCCAAGATTTGGATAGGATGAATTGGGATTTCTCGGTGCATGGCGGGTTGGACTTGGGTAAGCTGATAGCCATCTTTCCGATGGACGATGTGATTTTGGAAGGAAAAATCAAGGCAAATATCGACTCCAAGGGTAGCTATGCAGATGTGGAAGCAGGTCAATACGACCGTTTGACGGCCAGTGGAGATATGCAGGTTGCCGACCTTTACTATGCTGATTTGGATGTGCCACAAGGAATTCGCATCAGAGAGGCTGCTGCCAATTTTTCACCAACCGAGATCAAATTAAATAGCTTTGATGCCCGTTTGGGAGAAAGTCCTGTATCTGCCACTGGAAGCTTATCCAACTATATGAACTACTTGCTGGCAGATTCAGGAGGAATACTTCGTGGGAACTTGGCAATCAAATCCACTAGGTTTAATGTGAACGAGTGGATGACCTCGAGTGAATCAAATACCTCTGGAGAAGCCATGCAAGTCCTCGAATTGCCCAGAAATGTGGATTTCAACATGGCAGTAGAAGCCACTGAAATTTTATATGACAACCTGGTGCTTACCAATTCAAAGGGGACAATGACGCTGAATGACGGTATTTTATCCTTTAGAAATTTCGGGACTCAAACCCTGGGCGGTCAGTTGGGATTTACAGGCACATATAACAGTCAGGATATTAAAAATCCCCTGTTTGACTTTTCATTTGATATTGCCTCCCTCAGTATTCAGGAAGCTTTCATGGCGTTCAACACAATCAGAACCTTTACGCCGATTGCTGAACACATTACCGGTAATTTTACAACCAATTTTGCACTGTCTGGAGTTTTGGGGCAGGATATGATGCCAGTTCTATCTTCTTTGGACGGGCAAGGCCTTGTAAAACTTGCTGAGACAGCTATCAGGGACAGTCAATTGATTCGGGGAATCACCAGTATTACCCGACTAAATGACACTGCGACCTTAAACCTCAAACCCTTCAATATTCAGGCAGTGATCCAGGATGGAATGTTGAAAATCCCTCCCTTCGATTTGAGGTTGTGGGATTATCAAGCTCAGGTGCAGGGTAGTACGGGTTTCGATGGCTCCATCAATTACCTGGTATCCATGCAAGTGCCTGTGGAAAAATTTGGATCTCAAGTCAATAGCCTCATTGCGGGGTTGACTGGTTCAGACCTAAGTGGTACTTCGGTCCCACTGGCATTTAATATTGGGGGAACTTATGGAAGTCCCAGTATTGGCTTGGCATCGGGAGATAACCTGGATACGTATTTGACCAGCTTTCTTCGCTCAAGGGCTACCTCAGCCACTTCCAACATTCAGGAAGATCTCACTGCCCAATTTAAGGCAAGAGAGGACAGTCTTCGTCTCGAAATGAAGCAAAAAGCCGAAGTAGCAAAAGACAGTGTGCGATCTGAGGCCGAGCGGGTGGTGGAAGAGGCAACCAATAAGGCTAAAGAAGAAGTGAAAAATGTTCTGAGAAATCTTACCCGTCCGCGTCCTCAAAGCCAGCCGGAACCCCAACCTTGATTTTTACTTGTATTCTACCAAGTAGTACCACATGGCCAGGGTAAGGAAAGAGAGGGGTATGCCCAAACCTACCAGCAAGGAGGCCATTTTTGGACGGAGATTGTACGTGGAAGCTATAATAGATGAAGTGATCATGGGGGCCATGCCTGCCTCCAAAACACTTACTTTATAAATCAATCCTTGTTCGCCGCTTTTGTCCAACAACAGGCCGTAAAGTAAGAAAATCACCAATGGTGCCAAAAGGAGTTTGTAACCCAGGCCGTACCATAAATAATGGTCTTTGATGTCTTTTAGGTTTATTTGCAGCTGCATGCCCACCGCAATTAACGCAATAGGAGTGAGGGTGGCGGCAAAGCTTTCCAATATGGATTCAATTGATCCGGAAATTTCTATTTGCAAGACATTCAGCGAAGCGGCTACCAGAAAAAAAATAAAAGGCGGAAAGAAGAGTACCTTTTTGGAAATATCCCTTTTCCTCATTTTTTCAGCACCGTAGATAGATGCCACTATGATGGCCAAACTGCTGACCACGATAAAAGATCCCGGTTGATCTACCAGCACAGCGATTTCCAGTCCTTCGGCACCATAAATTGCTTCAATGATCGGGTATCCCACAAAACCTGTGTTTGACAACCCTCCGCAGATTATGAGACACCCAATTGTATTTCTTTTCCAGTTGAATTTCTTTCCAATAGTCCCAAACACAAGCCAGGTTAGCGGAAAAATGATCCAGGCCACCAGAATCGGTAAAAGGATTGCCAGACTGAGTTCAACCCTTGAAATATGCAACAATGAAATCGCCGGTAAAACCACATAAATGAGGTAGGCATTTAATGTTCGGGGTGCATTTTCAGGAAAATCTTTTATTCTCCTGAGCAAAACCCCGATTAGGATACAAATGATGATGAGTAAAATATTTGTCATACAGGAGTTCGCAAAAATACTTAATTCGTGGGTTGGTTTCGCATAACCACTTAATTTAACAAAAAGATAACCTGGTGTTTCTGAATATCGGAAAGATAAATCAGAACTTTAGGAAAAAATGAGCAAGCAAGTTCCTTTTGTTCTGGAAGGTGAATTGGTAGTTCCCTTTTCTCAGTTGAATCCCATAGAATTGGCCTTTTTTAGGGTTATGCTGGGAGAAAATGACATCAAGTATATCTGGTTGACCTCGAAAATTGTAGAAAAAACCATTCCTTATCCCACTTACACCTATTGGGCGGACTACCTGCAATTGTCACAAGACCAGCCTAACGCCATGCAGGAAGTATAGTAAAGAGAAATGGCTTTTCAAAATCCGAAATGTTTTCGCTTCCCTTCAAAAAAAGCTTCTAATTCGTGATATACGAAGCTTTTAACTTTGGGGATACCTCCCAGTGTAACTTCTATTCTTCCCAATCCTTGGCCAGGATTCACTTCCATGCATTCGATCATTAGGATGAGTTCTTGCAGGCTTAATGATGTGGCCGATTTTGTAGGAGTAAGTAGGATGTCATTCCCATAAAAATCCACTGCCTCGTAATGAATTTCCCCATCCATGGCAGTAGCATACAAACAAATTTCTTCACCCCAGGTGCTTTCAGGATAGGATAACTTTGCCATAAGCACTTCCGGTCCTGGTCCATCAAAGAATGATTCGGGTCTGAATTCAAAGTCAATCATGGAACAAATGTAAACTATTTCTTCCGCTCACCACTTGATTCTTTGGCTTGAAAAATCGGATTTTGAACAACAATTAAAATTTCCTAGTTTTGCTTTACTTTATTTGCCAAAGCTTTTGAGTATCTTGTGAAGTCATGCACCTGATCAGAAATATATTGCCAACCGTGAGTCAAGCCTTTTTAGGCTTGATTGCGCTCATGTTGGCCAACAATATATTTTTCTACCATGAGCATGATTTAGATACCGGAGAAACCATACGCCACGCCCATCCCTTTCTTTCCGAGGAGAAAGAGCAGCAACGGGATCACTCAGAGAATGAATTGATTCTCCTGGATCTCATCACGCATGCCCAGTATTTTTTACCGGATAGGGTTAACTTTTTTGAAATATTTTGTATATCTTTTTTCATTTCCGTTGGTGCTTATTTAACTGAATGTCCAAGTATTGCTTGTGCTGAAGTCCCTTCATTACGAGGGCCACCGCTTTTTTAGGATAATAGGATCCAGACAAAATGGTGGACTGCGTTTCCGCCTACCGGAAACAAAGTTGGCTGAATACATGTAAGCCAATTCTTTTTCAAATTAATCTTTCATAAACATCATTCAGAAAATCGTATGAAACGATACATTACGTTCGTAATGGTCTTGCTATGCCAGCTGGTACAAGGCCAAAATGAGAACAATTCCCTAACGGGAAAAATAACTGACAAAGGCACCAAGGAATCCATGCCTGGTGTTTCTGTTTTTATACCAGAGTTGAACAGGGGTACAGTCAGCGACATGAACGGTAATTTTTCCCTTACACTTCTCCCTTCCCGCCCCATAACGGTTGAGTTTTCATCTGTAGGTTACGGTTCCATAATCTCCAAATTTAATCCCGGTGTCTCAAATATGTTAAACATTGCCATGGAGGAGGCTACCACAACGGTAGACGAAGTGGTGATATCCGGTGCGTATGTGATGAGCAGGGAGAGCTCACCGATTGCCATTGAAAAAATCAACAAAATTGACCTGCTCAGAGCACCATCACCAAGCTTGATGTCTTCATTAGCCAGAACACCCGGCGTCAGTGAAATCTCCTTAGGCCCTGGAATCAGTAAGCCTGTAATAAGGGGACTTTCCTTTAGTAGGGTGCTTTCGGTGTATCAGGGAGCACGGTTCGAAAACCAGCAGTGGGGAGCAGATCACGGTCTAGGGATGACAGAAACAGGTATTGGTAGCGTAGAATTGATTAAAGGGCCTGCATCCATTATTTATGGTTCCGGTGCAATGGCTGGGGTCGTTAACTTGATCGAAGAGAATGATGCCGCCGCCGGGGAAATAAACGGAGATGTGAATCTAAGGGGATATTCCAATTCCCTAGGTGGTAGGGTGGAGGCAGGGGCCAAGGGAACTTCCCAGCAGGGGGTTTCCTGGTCCATGCGAGCAGCTACCGAATCACATGCAGATTACTTGGATGGGGGGGGTGTTGCTGTGGGAAATACCCGCTTTAAAACTCAAAATATAAAAGCTGGGGTAGGATTGCAGCGCAAATGGGGGGATACAAAAATCCGTTACACCTACTTGCAGCAAAATTTGGGCATTTTGGACGAAACCATAGCCTCCGAATTGGTAACCACCCGAAATGACAGGACAGTACAATTGCCCTTTCAGGATGTTCGGGATAATTTCCTTAATTCTGAAACCAATGTTTTCTTGGGCGAAGATCGGCTGAAGGTAACGTTGGGATACCACTGGAACTTCCGGCAGGAGGTTGAAGAGGATTTTGACCAGGTAGATCTGGGACTCAACCAGCAAAACTTCATGTATGACCTGAAATATTTTAAAACTATCACCCCTGAATTGGAAGCCATCTTTGGTGTACAGGGATTTTATCTCCAAAATCAAAACCAGGAAGAAGCGGTTGAAATCTTGATCCCTGATGCAGTCAAAGACGACCGCTCGATCTATGGGTTGTTGAATTATTCCAAAGAGGCATGGGTCGTCCAAGGAGGGCTTCGGTATGATTACAGAAAAGTCGAAGTGGATGCCAGCCGACAAAAATTTATTGACTACGGATTTATTTTACCGGGTGCTCCGGAATCCAGGAGCCTTTCCCAAACCTTTGACGGTGTGACTGCAAGCGCGGGAGCCACCTATCGGCCAAGTGATAAGTGGAGATGGAGGCTAAATGTCGCCTCTGGATTTAGGGCCCCTGATTTGGCAGAATTGTATTCCAATGGTCCACATCCCGGTACCGCGCGTTTCGAAAGGGGAAATGCCAGCTTTGGAAGGGAGCAAAACGTGCAAGCCGACTTTGGAACACGCTATAAGACCCCCAATTACTCCCTTTCTGGAGAGATATTTTATAACCGTGTTAACAATTATATCTTTTTTGCACCCACCGATGAGACCATGGGGAATTTGACCGTCTGGAGCTTCGAGCAGGACAACGCCCAATTGTATGGGGGTGAGGCATTCTTAGAGATCCACCCTGCCGCAGCCAAGTGGATCACAGGTTCCACTTCCTACAGCATGGTAATAGGCAAACGAAGGTCAGATGGCAGTTACCTTCCCTACATCCCTGCATTTCGTTGGAATCAGGAAGTGACCCTGGAGCTAAAAGATTTCAAGGCGATCGAAGCCCCCTACGTTAGCCTGACCGGGTCGTTGATATTTGATCAGAATAGAGCGGCGTTGTTGGAAGAGAGTACACCGGGGTACTACCTTTTGGGACTTAATTTCGGAGGTTCGGTAACAATTGCCGGCCAACGCGTAGACACCTATGTAAGTGGAAGTAACTTACTGAATATACGCTATTTGGATCATATGTCTTTATACAGGCCGTTTGGAATTCATCAGATGGGTAGAAATATATCCCTCAATTTTCGGGTTAGTTTTTAACCAATTTACAAAAAAAGTATAACAGCCGGTGGGTTTTCTCACCGGCTTTTTTGATTTATAGTTGTTGTAATCCGAATAACTCAACGGATGAAATAATCCGAATAGATGTCACAAGAAAGAACATTGTTTGTCCGATAATAGTACACCTTTCATTGGTAAGTTTCAGGTTAATAAGGAGTTGATAAAATAAATTAAAGTTTATTTTTTAAGTGTCATGCAACCTTTTCAAAATGCATTTTTTACGAAAATGTATTAAAAGTGTCCGGTTTGCAGTCAAGTAGCCTTTACGATTGTACTGTTTCGTTACAGTTTATTTGCTTGGACAGCAATAATTGATTCAAAATCAAATAACACTTCTGTTAAATTTTTTCAGTGACGCATTTTTTTTGGTGTATCGAAAAAAATGATGGTACAGCTTTCGCCTTAAACTCATTAAAAAGGAATTAACAAAAACGTATAAAACTATGAACATGCTCATCACATTCATCGCCGCATTAGGAATTGGCTTTTCTTCCATGGTCTCACTTCCTGCTGATAAGGGACTCAAAGAAATTACCTTTGTAGAAACCCAAGACCAAACCTTCAACCTGACTATAAAAGAACCGGCGGGAAAGGTGTGGGTAACTATTTACAATGAAGAGGGTAAATTGATTAAAAGACATTTTGTAAAGGCAAAAGAACCTGTAAAAATTCCTTATAACTTAAGCCAGCTCCCTATAGGTAACTACACGGTGAAAGTAGCCAGTCAACTCGAATCAGTTACTTTTGACATTACCACTAAAAAAGTTGTGGAAAAGAAGTTGTTAGCCTATGCGAAGAAATTGGATGACCACACTGTACAGGTAAAAGTAGTGGGTATCGAAAACCCAGGCGTTAAAGTCGCGTTTTTTGAAAAAGCTACCCACCGTAAAGTTTCATCTGATTATGTTACCGAGCCGGCTGGCTTTGCCAAAAATTATAAGTTTGTAAAATTGGAACTCGACAAAGTTTACATGGAAGTTACCGATGCTGCTGGTAGGTTCAAGGTGTTTCATTTCTGATATCAAGTAAGATTTCTTCAATTGTTTAAATGATTTAGCCTTCCGCAGTGTTTGCGGGGGGTTGTTTTCGTCGGGATTTTTACCTGATTTAATGAAAGACTTTTTTCTTTAAATAGAAAAGTTGCTCCCTATTTACCTGTAATCCCTAAAGTTAATCCGGTAGGAATGATTGCTTTTTACCTAATATGAGTTTTCTTTGGGTAATAAAATGATTACCCTATGAAAACCAAGAAAGAACTTGTCCATGATTTGAATGACATTCTTGAGCGAAACTACGATGTGATCCAAGGATATAAAGATGCCGCAAGAAATGTGGACAACGATGTATTGAAAAATTTTTTTATCAGCCAGGCAAAGGAAAGACTTAAACTGTCCGAAGAAATCAAAGTTGAGATCAGTTTACTAAAGGGCGTTCCTGTAAAAGAAGGAACGTTTATGGGACTCTTTCAAAGGTCTTGGACCAACTTTAAAACCTCCCTTAACCATGAAAATGAAAGAGAAGTGTGTGAAGTCTGTATTTCAGGAGAGGAGAAATCTATACGGGAATACGATATGCTATTGAAAGGAAGGGACAGTCTAAGCGAACGGCTGGTGGCTGAACTCGAATCGCATAAGGCTCATACTCGAAAAGCATTGCACGATTTGGAGACCATAAAAGAAAAGTTTTGATAAATAGAGAATGTTTGTTTTATTTATTGTCATTTCTTTCCTATTTTTAATTCTGTTTTTGAAACAATCTTCAGCAAATAGGTTTATTAACTGGAGGCTTTGGCATTGTTTTTATTAGTTGAAGCCGATGGATTACCCATAAAATTGAAACCAATTATTATGCGTCATATGAAAAGAAACATCACTTTGCTTATTGGTATTTTCCTAATTAGTTTTTGGGTTCAAGCTCAAAATTCCATTGATTTCAGAGAAGTAACTTTGGACAATGGGCTACACGTTATTATGCACAAGGACAACAGTACGCCTATCGTTGCGGTTTCTGTATTGTACCATGTAGGTTCTAAAAACGAAAATCCTGACAGAACTGGCTTTGCCCATTTTTTTGAACATCTGCTCTTTGAGGGTACAGAAAACATAGGCCGTGGGGAATATATGAACAAAATACAGGCAATAGGAGGTACCCTGAACGCATTTACATCAAGTGACATCACCTATTACTATGAAATAGTCCCTTCCAATTATTTGGAGACAGCCCTCTACATGGAAAGTGAACGCATGCTCCACCCAAGAATCGACCAGATTGGCGTAGATACGCAACGGGACGTGATCAAGGAGGAGAAAAGACAATCCTATGATAACCGTCCATATGGCACCATCTTGCCGGAAACAATGAAGCGTGCCTTTATCGAGCATCCCTACCGCTGGACTCCCATAGGATCCATGGAAGATTTGGATGCAGCACGACTGGAGGAATTTATTGCCTTCCACAAATCCTTCTATGTCCCCAACAACGCTATCCTGACCATTGCGGGTGACATTGACTATGATCAAGCTGAAGCCTGGGCAAAAGCTTATTTTGAAGAAATCCCCTCTGGTCCAGAAGAATTTTTCCGGCCTGATGTAACAGAACCCATCAAGACGGCTGAAATCCGTGATATCATATATGATAATATCCAGATTCCTGCAATAATTCAAGCGTATAACTTGCCTCCAAAGAGCCATCCTGATTCATACGCATTGGAAATGCTATCTACCTATCTGACCGGGGGGAATTCCTCTTTAATGACCAAAGAGTTGGTAGATAAGCAGCAGAAAGCCTTGGGCGTACAGGCGATACCGTTAGATTTAGAAGATGGAGGTGTGTTTATCATGTATGCCATTACCAATATGGGAGTAGACCCGGGCGAGTTGGAGACGGAGATAGACCGGCTGTTAACCCAAGTCAGAAATGAGGGAATTTCTGAAAGTGATTTTCAAAAACTTCAAAATATCATCGAAAATGACTTGGTCAGCAAAAATAGCTCCATGGAAGGTATCGCCCAAAACTTGGCAGAAGCTAGCGTATTTTATGGAGGGACAAATTACGTCAATGAGGAACTGGACTATTTTAGGAAAATAAAACGGGAAGACATCCAGCGGGTGGCAAATGACTACCTCAATCTTGACAGTAGGGTGGTCCTATATTACCTACCCAAGTCCAACCAGCCTGAATAATTTTTATCCTTAACTACTAGCGTCATGAAAAAAATACTGCTATATATTCTCCCATTTCTCTTTCTTCAACCTGCCTTGGCCCAGGTAGACCGTTCCACTTATCCAGATCCGGGTCCAGCCCCGGAGATTAAATTAGGCGATGCAGCCTCCTTCACCCTGGAGAATGGGCTTAAGGTATTTGTCGTTGAAAACAGGAAGCTTCCTAGGGTAGCCTTTTCTTTGGTATTGGATAGAGACCCGTTGTTGGAAAAAGACAAAACAGGAATGCTTGGCCTTTTTGGCGAAATGATGATGGGAGGTACCAGCAACCGATCGAAAGACGAGTTGGACGAAGAGGTTGATTTCATAGGAGCTTCCTTAAATGCCACTTCCACCTCGCTTTTTGCGTCTTCGCTGAAGAAGAACCAAGACAAAATCCTTGATTTAATGACAGACGTGCTTTATAACCCGATTTTTCCGGAGGAAGAGTTGGATAAGTTAAAAAAGCAGGCCATCTCCGGACTTGCTGCAAGTAAGGATGACCCCAACTCCATCTCAGGAAGACTGACTTCC
>JBBQXZ010000139.1:0-12100 GCA_038209145.1 Cytophagales bacterium
AACTTACCGAAAAACTGAATTTCTGGCAAGGAATTATTATGCGGTAGCTGGGATGTATGGTCGGTTGGGCAATAAAAAACTGACGTTACTATATTTGATGAAAAGTATTCGCACCTCCCCGATAACTGTTATCCAAATCAGAAGGAATCGACATGTAGTATAATAAGTGAGTTGATGTACTTCCAACAAATCACCCTTTTCAAAACTGAAAAGGAAAACAAGAACGACTGAAAATCAACTCCTGTATCCCAAAGGTTGCAAAGACTTGCTGCTTTTTTTGTCAGCAATGAAAGATCTTCTTTGGAACTTGGCCTCGCTGGCCTTCTCTCTCAGAATAAATAATGCGGCAACAAAAAATGGTACTGCGGGAATTTTATAACGCGACAAAGCACCAAAATTATACGAACTAAAACCAACTGCAAAGCCAAAAAAGACAGCAAACACAACGCACATCAACAGAAATGAATCGTTCGAAATATATCGATAAACTTTCAGAGGTCCCACTTTGAATAAAATCAAGATAGTCGCTAGAAGAAAAATCAGGCTTTCGATAGCCTGAGCCAGCATACCTGTATTACTAACTTCCCATATATATGGTCGGAAAAAAGTGACATTAACTGCTGCAGGAAAAACTTTAAGCAATCCCTGCCATGATGTTTGATCATATTCACCCAGGGTATAGCTTGACCCGCGACCATGTGAATCCGCAGAATTTGCACCCTCAACGTAGTGCCAACCTTGCATACTCTGGGCCGTATCAACAAAACTATCCATCGAATACCTCGCATTATACATAGCCATAAAGTTCAATGCATATACCATAGCAAATATTGAAGCGGCTCCAACAAAAGGTAAAACAGCACTGCGGATATAAATATTTTTAATCCGATCGCGTAGATACAATGTCCTCCAGAGAATAACAGCCGGGGCAAGTGAAATGATAACATAAGGTTTGACAATAAACATATAATAAGAAACCGCAGCGATAATTAAGATGGAACCCACCTGCCAGAATTTTCCGGAAGCAACTTTATTTACATGATATAAAAATAACCCTACACAACAAAATATTAGTGAATCCTTGCTAATACCCGATCCCCAAAAAAATACTGAGGGTACAAAAAGGGCTGCAATGGCCATTTGCTTTTCCATTCGCGGATATTTCTCCACCAAAAGCAGGAAAAAATGCCAAACACCCCAATAGCTAAACAACGCTACAAGTAAAGTGATTGAAAAATAACTTCCAAAACCCAGTAGATTAAAGAGTACAATAATATTTACTACGTAATACTCCTGGGCCGCCCGAAAGTACATACGTCTTTCAATATCATAAGCCTGAGAAGATACATTTTCCCTGTTGTGTGAAACTACATCATAAAACAATGGTACACCTTCACTGAGCGTTTGAACGACCGTATTTGAATCTTTCCAATAAGCGCGCGTATCCCCGCCATAATCGAAGTAAAATGTATACACCAATGCAAAAGCCAATCCACCCCAAAGCTTAACAGAAAGACCCTTAAGAAACCATTTTTTGTACAAGGGATTTCTTCTGTTTTTATTCTGGATCATTTTACCGATGCCATAACAGAGAACCATGTATACAATGATTAAAAAAACATCAATAATATCCATCTCTCAAATTTAAGGATAAGTATCACTCTATGGTTGAAGTTTCTTCACCAGGCTTTTTGGAATAGAAGTCCAGACAGGGAATACATTCTTCAGTAATGAACGTTTTGTAATGATCATTTTTTGAAATGTAATAAAATGTCAAATACTCATATGTCCAATGCAGTTCTGAGATTGTGGTCTTTGCATCGCTCTGGTGATAATATTGAGCAATGACAGTTGGCATTTCCGGTCGATCATAGAACTGATCATAATTATTCCAGGATTGGGTAAAAGAAAACCTGCTTTCAAAAGAAGCCAAATAAGTTGCCTGAAACAGGAATGAAGAGATGACCAAACCGTGTAGGATCAAGCGGTACTTAAGTTTATCTTTTGAAATCCATGAATAGATGAGCAACAATTGCAGAAATAGAAAACCGGGTGCAAAATACCGCGATATCAACGACCACGTATAAAGATAATCAGGATTTTTTGAAGGATAAAATATGCTGATACCTGAGATAAAACCCAGATTGATAAGTATGGCTAACCAGGCGCCAGATTCGAACAGTTTCAGCTTGATGTTTTTAGAAATGAGTGATTGATTAAATCTGACATACGACTTAAAAAACAGAAAAAGCAAAATACAACCCGATACAAATAGAATAAGATACTTTAAATTCCAGTCCGTATCGACTCCCCACCTTTCCCGGTTCAATGCACCAAAAATAACGTGATCAGAAAAGAATGCATTAAAACCTATCGGTTCCATTTGTTTCAAATGCGAAAGGAAAAAGCGACCATCGCCATGTTTGGCTTCCAAATGATCAAAACCAGCAAAATACCATTGGTCGAAACCCTTCATAAGAAGGATACATAAGACCAGAACAGCCAACGGGAGATAGGTTCTGATTTGATTTCGGGAACTTCGTCCGAACATCAAAAGAACCGGAATAAAAGCCAAAGGGTAATAGGCATAGCGCATAAACACCGTACTAAACGACAACATGCCGATGGCGACTATATCAAATCGGGTCAAGACACTTTTGGTAATAACAAGTCTCATCGCAACAAGAAAGAGCATAAGGGACCAGATATCGGAGAAACCGCTTGCCCGCCAAGGATTGAGTTGAATCAGGGTAAAGACCAAAAAGGCATATCGCAATCCGTGCAAATATGTTTTGGTTTCTAACCAACCGCCGAATAAATACAACTGCCAAATCAAAATCAAAATCCCAATTATTTCAAATACCCTGTGCAAAAGCAATGTATCGTTGAAGACGTGGTAGAAAGGGGCCATCAACACATAATAGCCCATCGGAAAAGAATTGTCCAGAAACACGCTTTCTGTCTTGCCACCCACAAATTGATAGGTGACACCATGACCTTGCATGATATTCTCCAGAGCGACCATCTGACGCATTTGATCAAAACTGATCCGGGGGACCACCCACCTGTTGTGCACAACCAAAAACACCAAAATGATAAAAATAACTTTGAGTACGGGTCCTTTTAAAAACTGTTGAAACATAATTTTCTATTCTGAAAAGCGATGACACAAAGCTCCTAACAAAAACAAAAATCCTTCACCCGCCAAAAACCACAACCGAGAGAATACAGCAATAGATGTAGCAGTTATCAAATCCACCCCGCTGGCATGGATCAACACCGTCAATATGCCCTCCCGGATGCCAATACCTCCGGGTGCCAGGATAAAAACGATGCCCAATGTATTGGCGAGTGGAAATATAAATCCTGCCAACAACGATACTTCTACAGGAAGAAGTGATACCATCAACAAGTAGAAGGCAAGACTCAATACAGACCAGTAAATCAAAAAGGAAGGAATGGCGCTTAGGGTCAGACCAACCCGCAAAAAAGGAATTTTGATCTTTTTCAAACCCAACCGTCCCAAAATTGCTTCAAGAATCTGGTGAAAATACGGTGTAAACAAGACCAGACAAAGTCCAATGACGAAAAGGCCTACATATAATCCCCACTCACTTACTTTGTTTAACCAGATAAGACTAAGTGAACCAAACAACATCCCAGTCAGGATGGCCAGAAGTTGGGTGTCGAAAGACCTGCTGATCAAACCATCCGACGGATAACCATATTTTTTCCGGATATACCCTGCCCTCCCGATGATAACCATCAACTTCCCAGGAATGTATTTCGTAAAAACAGACAGACCGGCAGAGGCAATGGCATCAGAAATCCGAATGGGGTATTCGAATTTCAAAACCTGATGCCAGTTAATGGCTTGAAATACAAAAGCGACGAACAACAGCCCAAAAGATAAACCAAGCATCCCTTTCGAATAAACCACCGGAATCTGGAAAAGGTCCTGCTGATAGAGATAAACCAGAACAAACAGAAAAGATAACCAGACCAGTATTTTAAAGAAACTGAACTTCATCTTGGCTTTGGAAAAATCTTTTATACCTCTATTTCTGAGCATTCACTGGAGATTCGATAAGTTCTACCCACGCCGGTTCAAATCCATAACCATATCGCTTCATTAAAGGAGCGCAAATTTGATAAACCTTTTTCGCTTGATTTTTATTCCATTTCTGCCATTTTGGAAGAAGTTCACCCCGGCTTTCATTTACTTTCTTATCGAAGAAAACCGCATAATCCTTTTGAAAAGGCAACCCGACGAAATCGTGAAGTGCAGCGAGCTGACCCACTCTTAATGATCCATTTTCAATGTCTTCAAGTCGTAAGCGCAAATAATTTTCCTTTTGGTTACCATAATTCGATTCAATAAAATCATTCTTATAGCACCAGTACCATACATATTTTTCGATACGATTGAATGATTTCCATGTTTGATTGGAAAATGAGCCCTGCCTGTAACCGGAGAGATGCCAATATGGAATCATTCGATTGGCAAGTTTGCTCTGCCATCTTCCATCTATAAAATTAATGTACGAAATGACGAAAGTTCGCGGATCTCTGATGGCATGAACCACTTTGACATCGTTGTAAATTTCCAGAATGTATTTTACCGCCAAAAAATTAAATCCGTTGGAAACAAGATAGATTGGCTTATCAGAATGCGCCTCAATATGTTTTACAAGCGTTTTTTTCAATACCCACTTGTACGTAGCTTCTGTTATGAGCTTTGAAAGGAACAAATTTGAAAACACATTCACCAGACGCAGCGAACCATACTGATGAAAGCTGTGAACCTCCCTATCAAAGTATTTCTGGAAATAATGGGCATACGATTTTGTACCAGTTCTGTGAGGACCAAGAATGAAGATCAGCTTCATACGTCCTTCTTTAAGATGAGAACATAACTCACGAACAAATTAAACGATGCTCTTTGCACTACATTAAAACGGCTCTTTTTGAGCATGGACATTAAAAAAGACTCTGAATAACCCGCTTTATATGCCCAAGATTCCCGAAAAAGGTGCCAAAATTTCATGACATGCACATTGGAATTGGTGACAATCAATTGCCCATCAGGCTTTAGAAGACGATACACTTCATCCAATACCTTTTCCGGTTCTTCAAAATAATTAATTGAAGCAATTATTGTTATCGTGTCGAAGGTTCCAGACTCGAATGGTAGGTTGTGATAATTTTCAACCACCTGATCAGCACCAAAATCTTTGACGTCTATCCCCAATCCATTTCCTGAATAGGATTTTACAACATCATTTTCCCCGCAAGCAATATCCAGTAACCTACCCGAAATTTTATCATTGACACGTTTCATTCTTTGAGCCTTGAGATAAGTCCCAATCCAATCTCCCGGTTTATAATAGGTCTTCATGATTTACTTTGTCAGCTAAAGTATTAAGAATAATCAGGAAGGTGCACCACTCCCTCGAAACCTTTTCAGGATCATTTTAACCACGTTCACTGTAGTGTCAAAACCAGCGTACATAATCCATTTTGCCAGATTATCATTCCATCTTTCAGGATGGACGACGAGAGCAATACGCCTGTTTGGGGCTAACTGAATAAAATTGATCAAATCCGCACTGCTATTAACATCAGGATTACTTCCACCCTGAACCCGGTCCCGCAAATTTACAGCATGATCCGACCAGCTTCTTCCCGTATCCGTAAAATAAAACATATCGCTGTAATCCACACTGAGAAAGGCTTCGCCCAGTATTTCAAATTGCTTAAAGTCATGCGATTTCCATATATCCCGGTTATCGAAACCGGATAGCGGACGACCATGCATGGCAATGGTTTTTATTTCTGCCACAGCGCGAAGGGCTTTCAGGTGTTTTTCGAATAGCACTATCGCTTTATCCATATTTCCCCCCGACAGAGACAAATCCTCATAATGGTAGCCGATTTCATGACCCATAGACGCGATAGCCTGAATGATGGCTGGCTTGAAAGTATGTGCCCCAATCCGGAAATAATACGTGCTTTTGATTTTGAACTTCGATTCCAGCGTTGCCATGCGGAGTGCATTTCCCGGCAGGCGGTCTACATCATGGCGCAACAGGATACCCTTTTCAGGGTTTTGTTGAATCCAGTCGATTACCGGATAACAGGATATACCGAGGTTGTTAATGGTGTGGAGGATTTCGCCGTATTGCTTCAGGGTAAAATCCATGTATTTCAGGAATACAACTTTTCATTGTCCTGAATATCCATCCACATCGCAAAAAGCAGCGATTGGAATCCAAAGAGAAAAGTAAACAGAAAAGCCAGGATGGTCAGCTCATTGATTTCCCGGAGGTGGGTAATCCAGAGGTAGGTGATTTTTGTTAGATAGGCGATGGCGACAACCAAACTCGCGCAGCCGGTGATGTAGAGCAAAAAGAGGGGATGAAATTCTCTGATCAGGTACTTGTACACGATCCGGTGCCAGAATCCGCGCAACAGCAGGAAACTGATTTTGGGAATCACCTTGTGCACTTTCATTTTGGATTGTTCACCAATACCGTACACCGGTTTAATAACCACTTCTTTCAACGTGCAATTTTGCACATTGAGTTTTACCAGCATATCATTCGGCATCCCATACCGGGGATAAATATCATTTAACTGGATGGATTTAAGTGCTGCCAGTCCGATGGCCGTGTATCCCGTTTGCGTATCAGACACCTTCCAGTATCCCGATGCAATTTTTGTGAGAATCGACAAGACAGAGTTCCCAAACATCCGGGTTTTCGGCACTACCTGCAAAGCTGCGGGATGACGAAGTCTGTTTCCCTTCACGTAATCAATACCATTGTTTACGACAGGTTCACAAATTCTGATCAGTTCAGCCGGATCCATTTGACCGTCGCCCGCCATCACAGCCGTGCAATCCAGATGGTGCTCCCGCGCCCAGAGATATCCGGAAGCGATGGCCGCACCCACTCCACCATTTTGGAGATGGTTGATCACCACAAGCCGTTGATTGGGTTGCCCCATGACCTCGCGTTTGATGTGGTCATCACTCTGTTTTTGGAGAATCAGATCAAGCAGTCGATCGGCACGGTTGTAATCCAGTCCACCCTGCATCACTTCGGGAATTGCAGGATGTACGAGAGATGGCACGGGTTCCATGGCAGCCTGTCGTGATAGCAGAATTTCCAGCGTCCGGTCCTTCGATAGGTCGTTTACCACCACAATCCGGTCAACAAATGCCGGCATCGTGTCCACCACCTTCAATATTTGCTCCTCCTCGTTGTAGGCAGGCACTACCACACAAATTGTTTTGCCGTTGATCATTGAGCTCTTTTGGAATGCGTGCAATAATACGGGAAAAGATTGAGAGGACGCATTCGGCTGAGTAAGCATGATTCTATTTTCAGACTTTGAGTAACAGATCCAGATGTTCCCTTAGAAATCGCTCTTACACGCATCCATGTTATGAAACCTTATCCTGAGCTTTTTTAAAGGTTCGAACACCTTTTTGAATCGCAAAATAATTGAACACTCTGTGAATGAAAAAGACCATTCCAATAACGAAGAGTGGATATGTCTGAACAAAGAAACGAAGTTCGATTGTCCGCAAAACAACGGTCAGAAGAATGATAATAAAGAAAATGACCCCAGCGAGGTAACCAAAAATGAGCCAATCCTTATTTCGTGCAAGCAGCACCAAACCCAAAAAACCCAACACCAAAGACAGATAGTACAACAGCGACTGACCAAGTTTATCGATATCCGAAACAATACTTCCGCAACTTCTGTCTTTGATGGACACCGGGTAATACCAGGAACCGCTGTGAATTACAAAATTATAAGTCAGGAAAACAGGGGCAAACACCTTCATGCGATAAGGAAAATCAGAAAAATACTGCGCATGTAGCGTTTGAATTCTGGAAGACAATTGCCTGTCGGTCTCTGCATCGTATGTTTCTGAATTCAGACAATTTTGAAATTCTGTTCTCAGGACTTTGAGTTCGTCGAAGCTGTGGTTCTCTTTGAGAAACGCAGGAGGTTCATATAAACTCGCGCTGAAAGTAAGCCAATGGCCGAATGATTTCGTATCCCACGGCTCATAGCCAAGACCCAAATCACCCGAGAGTTTCCACATCGCAATTTCAGACTCCGTGTATCCGTAACCTGACAAATACTGGGTAAGTGGTATGAATTTTTCGGTGAGCTGGTAATTGCGGATTGACCAGGATACGACGAAAAGCAAAATGGGAAGACCGAGCAAAAAGGCATTCTGCACAAACAATCTGAACTTTAAATCGCGAAACAATTTAACAACGAAAATCAAGCACAAAGCTCCCAGATACGGTTTAAGCGTGACAAGGATGAGAAGCAAAATGCCTGTTACAAACGAATGCCTGTAAGTTGAAGGTAAAGCCACAAACCGACAAAAAAGAATAAGAACAAGGCTTGTGGCAAAACTTTCCGGTTGGATTTTGAGACTCCAAAAAGTTTGGTTCACGCTCACCACCATGAAGACCCAAAACAGCATTCCGATCACCGAACTATCGAATTTTTTGGAAAGCACCCGGGCGGCATAGACCAGGGCATAAACCTCCACGACAATTTGCAGCAGGACCAGCAAAGTCATAGCAAACTTTTCATTGATCAAATGCATAACCAGATAAATCCCCCCATACGTAGGCATGCGACCCGCATAAACGATATCCCCCCATCTATTGGTAAAGCTGTACACTCCATTTTCCCACCAGTTGATAATCGGGGGTATATAACTAAAAGTATCACCACTCGCCACAGCCAATGGTCCCAAAATCACATCCGGACTGCTACAACCAATCAGACTGTACAGAAAATAGCCGTGGCATATTTTAATGAGCAACGTAAGGACGAATAACAAGGCAGCATGCCCCACCAAATAATCCGCCGCCAAATAGACTTTCTGCGCTACCCGCTGTTTGCTCACCTGAAAATACCTTTTGACATTATAGGCCGAAAATAGGTAAAAGAGGGGAATATGAATGTGCATTTCATTAAGTCGACTCACAGAAACCGCAATACCATTGCGATTTCAAAAGTTTGGTGTTTTCACTGAAAAAAATAGGTGTTTTCACGGGGGGTGGATTGGGGGAAGTGGGGTAGATTTGGTGTCACCAATTAGCACAAATATGAATTCTGATTTCGAAGTAAAAAATTTGAAGATGCCAAAAATCATAAATTCACTTATTGCTGATTGGCGGTTTTTAGAGTTGGTATTCAGGGAATCCCACGCCTAAGCCATGGAGAATCTGACAAGGGAAACTTTCATTCTAAAAAGATTTGGAAGGAGTTATTCCATTGGGTGAAAATGTTGTATTAGGATGTTATGCCGGATTAAACACTAAGTAAGGATTAAGATTATAACTAAAAAAAACGCTTTATGGAATTTTCAGAAAATACAATTGTTTGTGAAGGAGTAATTCCATCAGAAGTACTCGCACGACAGTGTCTAAAATTGGTTGTATTATCAGATGATGAATACCTAGTTCATTTGGCCGATACTGTTGCCCAGCAAGAACCTCTTGGTTTCGTTAGGGTTGTGGTTTGGATTCAAAACATCGATAATATATCAATTATAAATCAAATTCCTGAAATCGATGATATTGAAAATTGTCTAGCGTTTTCACTGTCTACTATAAATAGAATTGGAACGGTTATTACCAGTCGTTCTACAATTGACTTAGTTGAACTGGATAGTGCATTTATTGAAGCAGGTAAAACCGAAATTAATTAAAGTAATGAGAACTCAAATTTTAGCCATATTTTCGTTTTTGAGTGTTTTTAATACATATGCTCAGATAGTTCAAATATACGAGATTAATGGACCTAATGATAAAATATTGATAAATGAACATGGTATTGTAGATATAAACAGCAATTTAGAATTGGTAATAAACAAGGCTAATTTAACACAAAAAGTGGGGGCGAGGTTTGAATCAAACACTGAACTAATTCTTGAATTGGAAAAGTTTAATAAACTTTTGCTTCATCAAAAGGATATTCTTTCAATTTTAAATAAGGAACTTTCTGAATTAACTCATTCAGAGAGAATCCAGAAATTAGGACAATTTACTGGCTTGATGAGGGACCTATATGACATTGTAAAAGATGATAAAGAAACTAGAGAAAAGTTTAATAAGTATCTTCAAGAGTTTAATAACCTTCCTGAAATGGAAAAAAAGAAATACAATTCTTATTATATACAATATGGTTTTGAACAGCTCGCATTAGAACTGAAAAATAAAATAAATGAGATTCAAAGCAGAATTGAGCAAAAGAAAATAAAGATTCATTTAACTGCCTATTTAAATTCAAAATATGAAAATTTCAAGAAGGTTCATATCGAAAACTTTGATGATTATAAAAATGGTGAATTTTATGAGGTGGATAGATGGGTCACATCTTTCTCTGAGGCAGATATTGAAGCATTTAATCGGACGAACAAATTGGCGAAAGATTTAAATAACGTCATAGACAAGAGTTTTGAAAATGTTGGGGTTCTAATAGAGGATAATGTGAAATCCTATAATTGTCTAAATGAATTACTATCCGATTTTAAAAAACTCATCGAGAAAAAAAATAAAATATTTACCTCGAATGCAGAAGTAGCAGAACTATTTCTTCTTGAAATGCAAATTGAAGTTAATAAAATTTTAGACGTAATCTCAAAAATAAAGACATTTAATGGTGAAAAAGAAAATGTGCTGGAATATTTTAATACAACTCATGATCAGTTCATTAACGTCGCAAAGTTATTTGAATTAAAAGTTAACAAACTAGTTTCGGATTTGCCAACAGAATTTAAGAACTCTAATCAAGAGATTTTAAACTTAATGACTAAAATAAGTACGTGCAAAACTCTATTATTAGAAGATTCTGAAAAAGTCGAAAAGATTATTTCAATTACTTCCGATATATTAGAACCATTTAAGAACACCGCAATAATAGGTAATGAAATAGGCAATGAAGTTTATAAGTTTAGTATTAATGAATTACCCGATATTGGGTATATTGATTTCAAATATACTGGAAAACGAAATAATAAAGATAACCTTATAATAAGAGTAAGTATTGAATCAGACGGCGATGTGATCTCTCAGAAGAATGCAGTTGTTATTGAAAAGCATAGTTTTACACTTCAACAAATAAATATATATTCTGTATCGAATGTAAGTGTAATTTTAGCAAATCCATATAATAGAAGCGATAAAGTTGCTTTAGAAAACAATTTTCAATTCGCTCCTTCTGGTAGTTTACTTTTTAAATTTGGATCTCGAAAATGTAAAGCTTGGAACTTTCTTGAGCCTGGTCTAGGGTTCAATGTATCAACTCCTGATTTCGACCTTGATGGCGCGCCAGAAGTTGGTTTGGGGGGTGTCTTTACCTTATTACAAGATGTAGTCTCTGTTGGATTATCATACAATACCAAAACAGATGACCCATTTTGGTTTTTTGGACTTTCTGTACCTTTTTCTACTTTGGGATTACCAATTAATACAATAAAGAATGTAGAACTAAAATAATATCGCATAGTAGAGTAGACGGCCCCGCAGCCCTCTGGTAGCGGGGAGCTATTCTCGCACCATTGTATTAGCGGGGCTCTCGTAACTAACAGGTAGGCAGACATAGAGCGGTTTGTTTAGTTGTGAAGCGATTTTTAAATAGCGATCTGGCATGCTGGCCTGTCGACGGTTTCCCGGTCGTTTTAGCGTGATAGTCGTAATCAAAATAGGACCTTTTTCATAATTTTATACTTCTATAGGACGCATAAAATTGAAAAATCAATTTTTTTGAATTACTCAGATGAGCTTAAAGACAATCATTTTGCAAAAAAGGATTTCTGCAAGTGTTTTGAAGGAATTTCGGAAATACGATGGTTGTTCGTAATTAATTTAAATAACTAAAACAAACAAGATGACTAACTCAACAAACAAATCAGAAAACGAAGTTGAACCAATAGCATTAAGAGAATTCAATTTTGAAAAGTATAAATATAAAATCGATATTATTAAATGGTTTATCGGAAGCATTGTATTAGTAATCATAACTATGATAATTGATAAAGGCTTTAAAGAAAGAACCG
>JBBQXZ010000140.1:0-12010 GCA_038209145.1 Cytophagales bacterium
TAAAATCGGAGGACACGGAGCTAAGGTTTTTTATCGATTTACTTCAGAGTATGAAGAAATCAGAATGAGACTGAAAATTGAAATAAACTGTAAGGAACACTTCAATGTGCTTGAATGGGTGGACTTTCCTTTTGAGGTAGATAGCGAGTGGTTTTCTGGAAAAACAAAAATAAGAACTTACAGTATAAATGAACTATTAGGAACAAAACTGAGGGCGCTTTATCAACGAAGTAAGGGGCGGGATTTATTCGATTTAAACTTTGCTAGATTGAATATCGAACTGGACTTTGAAAAAATAATTACATGCTTCAAAAAATACACAACTTTTGCAACTGGAAACCGACCACCGAGTAAAAAAGAGTTTCTTTTAAACATTGAAGAGAAAGAAAATGATGTTGATTTTACAGGGGATATGGAAGGCTTATTGAGATCTGGTATATCATATAACCAGAAAGATGCTTTTGATTGGTTAAAAACAGAATTAATTGAAAAGATTTAAATGAAGAAAATAACATCAATAATAATATCCATTAGAAACATTATGTGGCAAAATGAAGGAGTTGACGGTAATGCGCCACAAATTCCTCAGATGGATTGGATATTTTTTATGAATCTATATTATAAGAACCGTAAGGAATTGGTTCTTCGGAATAATAGTATACCCCAGGAGCAGTAACTCAGTTTATGGCTGAAACGATAGACGAACAAATTGGTGGAGATGTTTAGGTTCTAGCAGGTGGTCATCGTAGGTTTGGCTATGTGGTAAATCTAAAGTTTACCGCTTTCTATTCAGCTATAATTCATATATTTAACGTTACGTAATTGCCTTATCTATTTCATGTCCTCTGAAAACAAGCTTCCAGACCCTAAAGATCTCACCGCGGGGGTTCATTTTTATTATGAAGGACCGTACTTGGTATATACAGCCACATATCACTTGCTACGGGGGTTTTGTTGTGGAAACGGGTGCAGGCATTGTCCATATGGTAAAAAACCCATTAAAAAATAATCCTAAAAGCCTGCAAAAACGGATACTTCACCAGCTAGTAATCTGATTTCCGCAATCGACCAAAGGTGCCTAACTCATTTATGTCATACCCTTCTGGATAAGTGTGTCGTTTTTTTTTGGTCCCAAGTTTGGGAATGCCCGTTTCGGGTAGCAGCTTAAGGAGCGATGCCCTTGTTTTCATGCCGATCCATACCAGCTTTTCGAGTAGCTTTGGAGGGTTCTTAAATCCCATGGCCCTGCGCAGGGGCTCATCCATCAGAGATATTGCCAAGGGACGTGAGCGTGGTATGAGCAAACTGGGCAGGTAAAAACCCAACAGAAGATCTAGGGTTTTCAGCCCAACCAGATTGTTGGCGGGGTCGTAAATAAAGTGGTCACGTTCATAGTTTTTGTTGAAAGCTTCAAAAGCCTCCAGCGTCTCAGGTACTTCCTTAATCCCCATCCGAATGGCCAACTCCCGGTAATTGATAAACGTGGCTTCTTTTTCCTTTGGGGTAAAGGGCCTCCACCCAAACTTATCCATCCAACGGATGGGTTCGAAAATGAATGTTGACAGGACATAGAGATAGTCTTCATTGGCTATCCGAAACCGTCCATGCATGGCATTCATCCGGGCAATGGCCTGTCTTCCCCGCTCACTGTCCATCCCGTTTTCAAGGATCTCATAGAGGATCAGCTCGGTGTCATCGTAGCGCTTACGGGTCCGTTCGGTAAATTCTCCCGTGGCTGCCAACAATCTGGAGACAGCAGGTATGCCGAATGTCCGAAACAGGGCAAATTCCAGTGCTTTTTCCATGTCCCAGGGGAAGCAGTGAAAGGTAAGCAAAAAAGCAATCCGGTGCCAATCTGTATGCGGATCCAGTCTTGCAATCTCATTGGTATATCGTTTGTTTTTCATCCCGATAAAATTCCGTTACTTTGACACAAAGTAACCACTTTAAGCTAGTGATACCTAACACCGAAATGGTTTTGGATCTATCCTTTAAAACGGAATACCATGCATGCAATAAAAATAGGAATCATCACTTCCTCAGACAGGGCTGCGGCCAGTGTGTATGAGGATATCTCAGGTAAGGAGATCATCCGTACACTAGGTGAATACCTTATTTCACCCTGGGAACCTATCTATCGGGTAGTCCCCGACGAGCAGGATCAGTTGGAACAAACGATGATAGCACTTAGTGACCGGGAGGGATGCTGCCTGATCGTCACTACGGGAGGTACCGGTCCGGCGTTGCGGGATGTCACGCCCGAGGCAACCGAGTCGGTATGTCAAAAAATGATGCCCGGTTTTGGCGAACTGATGCGGCAGGTCAGTCTGGCATTTGTTCCTACCGCAATCCTTTCCCGACAGACTGCCGGGATAAGAAACCGAAGCCTGATCGTCAACCTTCCGGGAAAACCCTCCGCTATCCGCCAGTGTCTTGATGCGGTATTTCCAGCAATTCCCTATTGCATTGACCTGATCGAAGGACCTTACCTGGAAGCGAATCCCAAGGTGATTCAAGTTTTCCGCCCAAAGAAAAAATAATGCCATAACCCCCGAAATCTGTTTTAGGAAGTAAACCTAACCAATACGAACATGAAATCTCTTTTTTACCTCTTATGCCTGTTCATTTTTCATCACCAACTAATTGCACAGCAGGATTGGGAAAAGCACATGAAAATTTTTGATGCGCAAACTGCCAAAGAAGTCGGGATGTCGGACCTGGTAGCGGCCATGGCGGATGCGGATGTGCTGTTCTTTGGAGAAGAGCATGACGATAGTATTGCCCACCGGGTACAAGCTACCCTTTATGAGGGACTGATGGACACGTACACGGATGTTATTCTCAGTATGGAAATGTTTGAGCGAGATGCCCAGTTGGTTTTGGATGAATATTTGGCCGATCATATCACTGAGGCCAAACTTAAGGAGGAAGGAAAAGCCTGGAGTAACTACAGCGACTATGCTCCCATGGTAAATCTCGCCAAGTCACAGGGTCAGCAGGTAGTGGCTTCCAATGTGCCTTCCCGATATGCCAACATGGTGGCAAGAAAGGGATTAACTGCCCTAAACGCTTTGTCCAAGGAATCTAAAAAATACCTGCCTTCCCTGCCGGTTTTTACAGACCAGCCCCTTTATGGGGAAAAATTTGATGCGGCCTTGGGGGGACAAGGTCACGGGATGGGACCAACCATCTTTCATGCCCAATTGCTCCGTGACGCTACTATGGCTGAAAGCATTTATAACACATGGAGAAAAAATAAAAAGTCCAAAATACTTCACCTCAATGGACGATTTCACAGCGATGAATACTTGGGGACGGTGCCAGCCTTACAGCGATTGCGAAAAAAATTGGTAATGGTAACGGTCAGCTGTTTTTCTTCTGAAGACTTTGAAAAGCCAGACTGGGATGCATATAATGGACTTGGGGATTTTATCATATTGACAGATCCCAATGTATCCAGGTCATTTTAAAATTACAAAAAAAGATGGTTTTTAAAAATAAGTTGGATAAAATAAGCTTCTAACTTTACCGACACAAATGTCGGGTGAATGTCGGGCAAAATCCTTCCCAAATTCGGGTCTTCAATCGCCAAAAATGATGAAAATTGTGAAAGAAAAATTTTACGCCATGAAGACAACACAACCCCAATTAGGTCAAAAAATTCTGGAGCTGCGAAAAGCCAACGGACTTACCCAGGAAGAGCTCGTAGCGCGATGCAACATCAATGTTCGGACCATTCAGCGCATAGAGGCAGGGGAAGTCACCCCCCGGCCATATACAGTGCGTGTGATACTGGAGGCATTGAATTATGAATTTCAGCAAAATGATTCGGGGGATTCTTCTTCTCTGAATCCCAGGCTTGTATCATGGATCAAAAGAGGACTTATTGCCGGGGGCATTTATCTTGTCTTGGCGTTTGTAGAAGCCTATGTTGAATTTCAGCTGCTTGCTGATGCGGAAACGAACATTTCCCCCATGTGGTATACTTTCCTCAAGGTGGGTGTTGGAGTTTTTTTCTTGGGGTATATGGGTGGTTTTTTTGCGATGGGAAAAGGTTTCCCCAACAGCATGGTAAGGATTGGCAGCATTTTGTTGGCAGGAGGTACGGTGCTGTGTCTGGGGTCGGACTTATTGATGTTTTATAACGAGGGTATCTCTCAGGAAGGCATTCTTGTCAGTCAATCGCTTCTGTCAGGTGTCATGTATCTTGTTTTTGGTGTGGGGTTGATAGCATTTCAGAAGACTTTCGGCAATTTGGCACTGGTTACGGGAATTCTCACCATACTTACCGGCCTGGCCTTCCTCAGTGTGCTGCTGGCACTTCCGGGTTTGGTGTTTCTGACCGTCGTGGAGGTACTGGGATTGGTGCTGCTTTATCGGGCGAATGAATTTAGTTTGAGTAATCCAGCGGATTCCAGAGAGGGCATTTAGAAGGGACGTCTGAACTCCGTTCATTAGGCGAATTTAGTTCCAAAGAAATGTTCTTCCTCAAAAAAACCCAGCGGGGTGACCGATTCGATAGTGAGGATTTCAACAAGCTCGTCTGGCTTGTAGGTAAGGAAGTTGTCTTTGTGACCGATTTAATAGCCCTGGGTTTTAGCTTAGGGAAAAAAAAGGCATGCACATCCCCCGGTTTGGCAGCATGGATTTCAATTTCCCTTACACTTTCCCGCCAAAACCCGTCTCCTGTTGGGTTGGCGCTAGCGAATTACGAGAGAAATCGGTGTAAAAACGTCATTAATAGTCCACCAAGAAGTGGAGCATCCCGAATACCCTAATTACAAGGGAAAGAAATTTAGAGGTCATAATCTGCGCAAAACATTCCTAACCGCGTCAACTTCGTCTTATCCCGAAGAACAAATGCAGAGATTATCAGAATCGGGTTTTGGCGGAAAAGGGATTGGGAGCTTCCGCGGCGGGTGAGCAGAGTCGAACCCCCGCTAAACCCATGGTTATTATTGTTAAACCCCGTTCGGGATAAGGCGTGATGAGATCTGGAAAATCCAGAGTAACAATCAGCCTAGACTAAAGCTCAATTGCTGTTGAGGCAGACTTCGCTGTCCCATAGAAATCGCTCAAATCAGCTTCATCCGCCGAATCGGCGTCCTATTTTGACAACAAGCAAGGATAAACAGATTCGTTTTTTTCGGGAAAGTATGGGGTATCCAACCATCCCCGGTGCCAAAACAGGACAAATTTGACCTCAACTTTTATACCCACATCTGACCCCGGACGGGGTCAATAGCAAATTGAAATAAACTGAAAAATCGAACTAATTAATAAAACAAAGAATTCCAGATTTATGGTAGATATATTCCGCTAATATCGCAGGTTTCGCAATCTGGGATTCTAAAAAGTCAAATCCTTTCAGAATTTGATCCCATTTGAATAAAAAAACGAAAGTTAAACAGGATCTAATTTTTGTTTAAGGGTATAGTTTATATAATCCAGTTTATCCGGAGACTAGTGTTGAAAATTTGAATTTTTACAGGTTTAAGTTGGTAGAAAAGTATCTATTCTGGGCACCAAACAATATCTGTTAGGCCTTTTCTAATAACCCCGTCTTCTTCAAGATAATGATTGCCTCTTATATATTCTCACCTTTAGCATTTTAATCATTTCAAGGGGAGCTCCAGGTTATAGAATATTAAAATAGCATTTTTCTCTCCCCCCCTTCGCTTGAATCCAAAGCATTCTTCAAGTCTCTGTAATTTTTCAAGCTTTCCCCGTAGGCCTTTCCGTCCTTTTTATCCAAAATTGCCAATTCAGCTGTATTCATAACCTTTGCAAATATTTTCTCATGTATCACCTCCGGCAATCTTTCCAAAAACTCAAGTTACCTCAAAACATACATCTATTTGTCAAATTTAGTTTCCAACTCGTCCTGTTTTTTCAACAATCTGAAACTTTTAAATAGATGAGATGCAGCTTGTTACTGAACAATTCCCCCGTTAACCGGTTCACCAGTCCAACCCGGTGGGCGAAGTTGCCATCCTCCGGTTTATCGGAAAGTCTAAAATCAAGTACCGAGATACAATATACGGCTTTAAGCGAAATCCCTATCCCCCTTTTTTGCCCGCTCCGTATTGGGAAACGTGGTATAGTAAAGTGACCGTCTTTCAAATTAACTTGAAAGCCCTTCTGTATCACCATGATAATTCGTTCGCCACTGTCAGTCAATAGGTTTCAAATTTTTTATTTTTCGCCCGAAGGGCATATTTCCACCATATCCCGTAACCGCGGTGCTTTTCGGGACCTCCGCTACGCTCAGATTTCAGCCGAAGGCTTTATTTAACCCTATCCCAAGCAGCTACGCTAATCGGGATCTCCGCAACGCTCCGATTTCCATTACAACAACCCAGATACTCCACGCTGCCAATATTAATGATAACCCAATATCAACAAATACCAACTATCCTACCCATCTGAAAATCTACGATTTAAACAACTATTAAGTAATTCTATTATGAACCTGACACCGTGCTCGGTTCCGGCTTGGGGACAAACCATAAGAGCACAAAAGCAATCCCCGCAGTACCTGCACACACCATAAAGATCAGGGAAAAATTTTCCACCTTGTTCGCAAAAATCCAACCTGAAACCAAGGCTCCCAAGCCTATTCCCACCTCCAGGGCGATATACATGGTCGCCAATGCCCTGCCCCGGAATTTTTCAAGCGAAAGATCAATCGTCCAAGCGGTGATGGTCGGGTTGTTCATGCCGATGGAAAACCCATACAACACTCCTCCGGTCAGCAGCATCCCCTTGCTTTCCGCAAAAGCTACCGTCAGCATGGCGACAATCATGGTCAGGGTGGCGGCTTTCAGGACGGGAATCCGTCCGTATTTATCCGAAGCCTGGCCTGCAAGGACACGTATAGCCAGAGAAGCCACCGTAAATACCGCAAAGAACAAGCCCTTGTTGCCAATGCCCAAGTATTCGGAATAATCCGGAATAATGGTCAGCACCACGCCAAAGGAGAATACAGAAAATACCAGGATTAAGGAAGGAGCAAAGACCCGTTTTTCCAAGATTTCATTTCTCCCCAATTTGAAGTGACTCAGACGCAGTTTTTCCTTATCGGGCAAGGTTTCCTTAAGCCGATAAAGGATCAGGATCGAAAAAAGGGAAATGGCAGCGGAAATATAAAATAGTGGCTCTACACCCCATATTGCGGCAATGTACCCACCTATGGCAGGCCCGGCAGCCATACCCAGCGAACCGAACAGGGACTGTATGCCCATGGCCTCCCCCCGCTTACCAAAAGGGATGATATCGGCCAGGTATGCTGCCGATCCTGTGGGAGTAAATCCCGTGGAGAATCCGTGCAGAAAGCGGAGAAATAAAAATCCGCTCACTGTGGTCATCAGCGGGTATAATAGGCTGACCACCACGCATACAACCACACCCGTCAACATTACCGGGATACGTCCGATTTTGTCGGCCAGCTTGCCGCTAAAGGGACGCGATAAACCTGCTGAAAGCGTAAATAGCGCAATGATATATCCCTTGTAGTCTTCTCCCCCAATGCTGCTGAGGTACCCCGGTAACTCGGGGATGATCATGTTGAAGCTGCTGAAAAACAGGAAATAGCTCAGACACAACAGGTGAAAGTCGAGGGTATAGAAAGAGGTAGACTTTGTAGTCATTTACTAGAAAAAGGCCGGAAATCTCCGGCCTTTTAAAGTTGTTATTAAGAATCTTTTACTGCTTCCTCGTTTTGGGCGAGGAGGTAAGCTTTGATGAAATCGTTTAGGTCTCCATCCAACACAGCCTGCACATCTGAAGTTTCGTGTCCGGTACGGGCATCTTTGGCCAGCTTGTAAGGGTGAAGCACATAGTTGCGGATCTGGGATCCGAAGTCGATTCTCATCTTTCCGGATTCCACTTTGGCCCGTTCGGCGTTCCGCTTTTCCATCTCCAGCTGGTACAGCCGGGATTTTAGCATTTGCATGGCTTTTTCCCGGTTAGCTAGCTGGGAGCGTTCGATCTGGCAGACGACCACGATTCCCGTGGGTTTGTGTGTCAGCTGCACCTTGGTTTCCACCTTGTTGACGTTCTGACCGCCGGCACCGCCGGAGCGGGATGTGTGCAGCTCGATGTCCGAAGGGTTGATCTCGATGTTGATGGTATCGTCTACCACAGGATAGGCATATACGGATGCAAATGAAGTATGTCTTCTTCCGCCACTGTCAAAAGGTGAAATCCGTACCAAACGATGGACGCCAATCTCTGATTTGAGGAAACCATAAGCAAGGGGACCTTCAAATTCCAAAGTGACGGACTTGATGCCGGCCACTTCGCCCTCCTGCAAGTCGACTTCACGGACCTTATATCCGTTTTTCTCTCCCCACATGATGTACATCCGCATCAGAATAGAGGCCCAGTCGTTGCTCTCTGTTCCCCCGGCACCCGGGTTGATTTCCAGCATGGCGTTGAGCTGGTCTTCTTCGCTGCTCAGCATCTTTTTAAGCTCCAGTTCCTCCAGCGCTTTGCTTGTTTTTTTGAATTCCTTTTTGATTTCCACTTCCGATACATCCCCGGCAGCGTAGAACTCCTGCAATACCTCCAAATCTCCAATACCCGTGTCCAGGGATTCAAATGCGTTGGTCCAAGCCTTTCTGGCCTGAATCTGTTTCATTACCTTTTCTGCTTCCTCTGGATCATTCCAAAAATCCGATTGGATGGATATGGCTTCAAATTCTTCTATTTCGGCTTTCTTACGATCGTAGTCAAAGATACCTCCTCAGGGCCAAAACGCGGGCCTTCAAGTCTTTCAACTGGTCTTGTGTCATATTGATTTTAGTTTTTTCTGGTGCAAATTTGGGTATTTTCAGGGGCAATACCTATTACTTGTCCCTTCATTTATTCATGGACGATCTACTAAAGCGTGCTTTCCCAGTCTCCACGGGTGATGACCAGGATTTTATTTCTGCCCCGATGCCTGAATTTTTTATACCTCACCTGGGACATGGCCAGACTGCTTACTGCCAGTGCTCCGGCGATTCCCAGACTGGTGCTGTTGTAGGAGAGCTTTCCGTCGGCATAGAGGCTGTTGATGGATTCTGCCGTAAGCAGCAATGCCGCTCCGGCGGCAGGCAGTAGGGTGAGGTTTTTCAGTGTTTGGTTGCGTTCATCTTTGTTTCGGATGTCCACGGCATCCAGCTGGGAGAGGGAAAGCACATTTTCTGTGAGTGCGATGTAATCCGGAGTTATTTCCAGGATGTTATCGGTGATGTAATAGCCAGTTTCCCGCTGAAGATACGTAATGGATTCACCTACTTCGTATTTAATCCTTGTTTTCTGGTTGTTACCCCGCTGCAGAATAAGCAAGTTTTGGGCAAGCGTTTGTGTACCCCACATCAGTATAAACAATCCGGGAAAAATAAAGGTTTTTGAATTCATGCCTGGTGGGAAAAGGAGTGGGTTGTGGGAATTTTAAAAAAGCACCTGATCCCCAAAGACAGGATTCAGGTGGTGATCAATATTTTTTTACCCAACCTCGTGTATCTTCTTCCAGCCCATATTTGATTGCATCCAGTTTTTTCAATATTTGATTAGAAAATGCATCGGAAGGTTTTTCGGGAAGCTGATAATCCGTGCCGTTGACGTTTATCCGCTGTATGTGGGCCACGGTGGCGGCTGTTCCGGTGCCGAAGGCCTCCTGCAAAGATCCGTTCTCCAGACTATCCTGAAGTTCGTTCACGCGCAAAAACCGCTCTTCCAAGGGCATACCCATTTCTCGGGCAAGGGTGAGAACGCTGTCCCGGGTGATACCTTTCAGGATCGTACCTGTGTCGGTAGGAGCGGTAATCAGGATGCCGTTGATGACAAACATCACGTTCATGGTGCCACTTTCCTCAATGTGTTGGTGCGTTTTCCCATCCGTCCACAGTAGCTGGTCATATCCCTGTTTCTGCGCCTGAAGGGCGGGAAAGAGTGATCCCGCATAGTTCCCGGCCGCCTTGGCAAACCCGGTGCCGCCCTCTATGGCACGGCTGTAGTGGGTTTCTACTTTGACGGCGACTGGCTTGGAATAATAATGCCCCACCGGACTGGTCAAAATCATGAATTTGTATTTGAAAGAGGGCCTTATTCCCAGGAATTCGTCCGTGGCGAAAATAAAAGGTCGGATGTAAAGGGAGAATCCGGGCTTGGAAGGCACCCATTCTCTGTCCAAGTCCAGCAGGTGGCTCAGTCCTTCCATGAAGAGTTCTTCCGGCAGTTCCGGAATACACATGCGCTTGGCAGATTCGTTCAGCCTTCGGTGATTGGCATCCGGACGGAAGACAATGATTTCCCCTTTTTCGTTTTTATATGCTTTCAACCCCTCAAATACAGACTGTCCGTAATGCAGCGTCGTATTGGCTGGATTCACGGTAAGGGGTCCATAGGGCACAATGCAGGGTGCTTGCCACGCTCCATCGGCGTAATCCACGACAAACATGTGGTCGCTGAGGATATGGCCAAAAGCCAGGTTATCAAAATCAGTCTTCCGTAATCTGGATGATGTCGTTTTTGTTATTTTAATTTCTACCGTCTTGTTCATCTATATCAATCTCTTGGCGCCCAAGTAGTTTCTTCAATTTCCAATTCTTGGGCCATTTTACGGCCTAATACAAACAGATAATCCGATAGCCTATTGAGGTATTGGATGATTTTCCCGTCTATATGTTCCACCTCATGAAGCAACACAACGCAGCGTTCCGCCCTTCGGCAAACCGTCCTGGCCAGGTGGGCTATGGATACGGAAGAATGGCCGCCGGGGAGGATAAAGTTTTTCAGGGGTTGCAAACTTTCTTCCATGACATCAATTTCGCGTTCCAACGCCAACATGTCTTCCTCCTCTATAGCCGGGGTTTTTATATTGGTGAGCCCACTTTCGGTGGCCAGTGTCGCCCCCACGGTAAACAGCCTGTCCTGGATTTGTTTGAGCAGAGGTCTCCGGGATCGGTTTACTTCCTGGTCCTTCAACAGGCCCAAAAACGCATTCAGTTCATCCACGGTTCCGTAGGCGTCGATCCGGATATGTGACTTGGGAACCCGTTTGCCACCAAGCAAGGAAGTGATTCCGCTGTCCCCGGTTTTGGTATATATTTTCATAAGTTGTTTATTTCCAGTTCCCAGTTGTCCGGTATTCACCTGCTGCTAGATCAAGACTTGCTTGCCGATGGTCGGGTTTGGGTTTACTTTGTCAGATTCCACCAAGCCGTCTCTAAGCCGGATGACCCGGTGGGCAAATTGGGAGATTTCATCTTCGTGGGTAACCATGATGATGGTATTGCCCTTTTGATGGAGTTCGTGAAAGAGATCCATAATGTCATGGGAGGTCTTGCTGTCCAGGTTACCAGTGGGTTCATCAGCGAGGATAATGCTCGGGTCATTGACCAAAGCCCTTGCGATGGCTACCCGTTGCCGCTGTCCACCGGACAGTTCGTTGGGTTTATGGTGTACCCGGTCTTCCAACCCCACACTTTTCAATGCCAAGAACGCTTTTTCCGAGCGGTCTGTTTTGTTAAATCCGGCATAAATTAAGGGCAAGGCGACATTTTCCAGGCAAGAAGCCCTGGGGAGTAGGTTAAATGTCTGAAAAACAAACCCTATTTCTTTGTTTCGGATTTCAGCCAACTCGTTTTCGGTCATGTCACTGACATATTTGTTGTTCAGGATGTATGTGCCCGAGGTGGGTGTGTCCAGGCAGCCGACTATATTCATCAAGGTGGACTTACCGGAACCTGATGGCCCCATAAAGGCCACATATTCTCCCCGGTTTACCGTGATGCTCACTGATTTTAGTGCTTTCACTTCTTCGACCCCCATGCGGTAGGTTCTTTCGATATTTTCGGTTTTTATGATGACACCCATTTACCTGATTTATTAATCGGTGAAGATAACGCTTTTAAGCCCAAAAAATGGTATAGTTTGAGGATTTTTGATGGAAGGGATTTGGAGAAGAGATGCGCCCGATGCGTGAACCTTTTTTTCACGCATCGGGCGCCACGGGTTTCTT
>JBBQXZ010000141.1:0-11992 GCA_038209145.1 Cytophagales bacterium
AAAATTACTTACTGGAATCGGTAAGTGATAAAAGGGTGAAAAGCAAGGAATCAACTCCCGAAGGAGATAGCCTAGAGTCAAATACAAAGACTGACGGACAAATCAAATAGGCCTATTTGACGAACAAATTTAATTTCCCTCTACCATAAGCAACCCGCTTGGAATCCGTAGCCACCAATTCCAGAAAACGATAATCCCCTATGCCCATCAAAAGCCATGATAAGCATTAAGTTCCCTATTTGGAATCTATAGAAACAAGATCAACTTTGGAAAGTGGTGGGATGGATGATTTGCGTCCTGGTTTATTCAAAGGGTACGGAAGTTTAGGGCGAGCTTCCGGATAGTCACATATTAGAGACAATTTCGGACATCAAGGTTCCTATAAACACACAAATTAAGATTTATTTTATAAAGAAAATAATGTTTTTATTGTTGTTAATAAGTTCCTCGCTTAAAGCGTAAGAATTTTCTGGTTATTATATTACGAACGTATTAGACACAGTTCAATGTGTCTTTGTTTTACAAAAGAAGCATAAAGACTTTTTTGATTTTTCGATGTTTGCTAAATCTGTAATTCTCAGAGACCTCGAAGGAGCCAAGAAATTTTAACCTCACGAAATTATTTGTTTTGTCATAAACATCCCCGAAGAAGGAATATGCAAATTCATTTCTTTGAAAGAAGATGGGAAACAATTTTTTCAAGAGATAGTCAACGGAAAAATTTCTTTATACAAAGTCTATTCAAAACACCCATACGATGGCTCGTTAGCAATAATACCTGTTGCGCATAAAGACAACAAACTTATTTATCTTAATGTGGCAAATAGAAAAAAAAGAATTAGTAATTTACTGATAGATAATCCTATTGTTTCTGAAAAGTGGAAAGCAACGAAATCAAATGCATGGACAGACTCTTGGTTTGACACAACCGAAATAGAAGAGTTTATTAGAGAATATAATGAATTGGAAAGAGAGAAGAGATGATAAAAAATGCCGCTAACGGTCGGTTTGGATTCAGCCGGAGTGTGTTGGCTTAAAGAGTTATTAACCACATAAGCCATATAAGCGCATATAATATTTCTTAGAGAATTACTTATTTATATCTTTAATTATTTTTAAACTATTAAAATTTGAATAAGGTTTGGAAAATTGATTCCCAACTTATGTGAACTTGTGTACCTTATGTGGTTCAAAGCGTTATTAACCACATAAGTCATAAAATAGTATATAAGATTTAATGGAATTTTAATTTTGAAGATTTTTAGGGAAGAAAATATTTAATACTTAATATAGTTCGGATCTATTTTTTCCCCTCTTATGTATCTTTTATTATTAAAAAAATATAACCAAATTGTCCTGATTTGGGAAAGAGAGACTTTTTGGCGTGCTCAGCAAATACCTCAAAGATGGTTCAGGTAAAATGTTTTATTAAATTGCCTGTTGAAATTTATTGGTGATGCACTGCTCCCCAAATCACTTTTGAGATTTTTGACCCACGATAACTATGAAACAGACGATTTTTACCGAGTTCCTACTTGTTTTTACCCTTACACTTATATTTTCTATACAATTCATAGTTGCATCTTCAGCGCAAACATCAGATTCAACTATATCTGAAATTGTAAACAAAAGAAGACTTGCGGTTGTGGCAGGAACAGGATCAGTAGCCTTTACGGGAGGGCTACTTTATCTTTCTGAAATATGGTATGCTGATAGGGAACGTGTGACTTTTCAATTCTACAACGACAACGCGGGTTGGTTGCAGATGGATAAATTTGCCCATAATTATGTGGCTTATCATCAGAGTTATTGGGGTTATGAGGCATTGCGATGGGCAGGGGTAAGTAAGCGAAAGGCATTGTGGTATGGTGGTTCATTGGGTTTTGTATTGCAACTGCCCATAGAAATTTTTGATGGAATGTACGAAGGGTATGGATTTTCTTGGGGGGATGTTATCGCCAACGGTACAGGCTCAGCACTATTCCTAGGTCAGGAAATTGCTTGGGGTGAACAGCGCATTTTGCCTAAATTCTTTTTTTACCCCTCTTCCTACCCGAAGTTACGACCCGGCACACTTGGACGGAGCCTTGGAGCTCAGCTTGTACAGGATTACAATGCCCAAACCTATTGGTTCTCCTTTAGCCCTGCCAGTTTCTTTGAATGGGACCTTTGGCCGGAATGGCTCTGCTTATCTGTTGGATATAGTGGAGAAGGCATGCTGGGGGAATTTGAGAATCCTGATTTTATCAACGGGGAGTCCGTTCAACAAATTGATCGGTATAGACAATATTTCCTCAGCATTGATATTGATACCCGCAAAATTAAAACGAGGCATAAATTTCTGAAAGGGATGCTTCACGCCATAAACCTCATCAAGATCCCCGCACCGGCCATTGAATTCAATAGAAAAGATGGAGTAGCCTTCATCCCTTTGTATTATTAAACCCTTTTTTAAAAAACTCCTAGTTTAACCAAAATTGACTGCGGGGATATAATTAAACGGTTAAATACTTGATAATAAATAGCATATGTCCTATTATATCTTATATAATGCACCAAAATTACTCCAACCCATACAGCTTTTTCCCAGCCGGCTCGTACTTATCTCCAGCAACCCAGATCGGTTGCTTGGGATCGTTGGCTATTTTCTGTGCTGATAGGAGGTAGGATTTCCAGTACACCATGGCATAGTCCAAATCAAAATTATCCACCTGATCCGATACCTGATGGTAATGCTTGGGTGGTGAACGGATATTGAAAAACGGGAAATAGGCAATTTCAAGGATTTGAGAAAGCTTACATGACCCAATAAATTCAAAATAGGATGCCTACTTGCGGTGAATGTGGATGAAATGCAGGTTGAAGAATCAGTATTGGTAGTGCTAAAGCCTCTGGAAAACGTGCCAATGACGATCACTTCAAAGCTTTTTGATTACGTGAGTAAATTCCCCTGCGTGACCCGATCAGCAAACATAATTACGGGAAGCCGTTACATACAAATCGTCGGTGATTTCGTTATCTTTGTAAAAGAACAAAACATGAAAGGAATAATAAATATAGCTTATCCTGAATCATTGGCTAATTCTTTGAGACTTAGCGAAAAGGAATTTGAATCAGAAATGAAAACCAGTTCATTGGTAAAACTATATGAACTTGGAAGAGTCTCATCTGGAGTTGCAGCAAGCGTTTTAGGAATATCAAGACTCGATTTTCTAGATTTACTTGCGAAATACAAAGTTTCGGTTCTTGAAGGATCCAATTCAAATGATTTAAACGAAGATATTTCAAATGCTTAAGATTGTTTCAAATACGACACCAATAATATCTTTGTTAAAGCTAAATCGACTGGAATTATTACAACTACTATATACACAGATTCATATACCTTTAGCGGTATACAAGGAGATTGAGGCAGGTAGAACAAAAGTATATTACAAAGATTTATCTAAAATTGACTGGATAAATATCACTGAAATACAAGACAGGAAGGCGATTAGATACTTTCTGGACCTAGATGCCGGAGAAGCGGAAGCGATTGTATTAGCCACAGAAATAAATGCTGACTTAATTATACTTGATGAAAAACTTGGTAGATTTTACGCAAAACATGCAAATTTAAAGGTTACAGGAACAATTGGTATTCTTATCAAAGCAAAAACAGCTGGATTGATTGAAGATATGAGAAGCTTACTGGACGAATTGACAAATAAAGAAGTTTGGATTGGCGAAAAACTCAAGAGTGAAATTATTAAAAGAGTTGGAGAATAATAAATACGTTGGCAGTGTTCGCTAAAAAATCCTTGAAAATGTTATCATTTAGTCTAACGGCCTTTCCTTGGCTTTTTTAAGGGATATTGTACATAAAGATTCAATAAAAAAACCCTCTAGCCATATTGGATAAAGGGTGCTTTTTCTTATTTTCTATTATTACTCCAAACCATAAAGCTTTTTCCCAGCCTCTTCGTATTTGTCCCCAGAGACCCAACTGGGTTGCTTGGGATCGTTTGCGATTTTCTGTGCTGATAGGATGTAGGATTTCCAGTAGACCATGGCATAGTCCAGATCAAAATTATCCACCTGATCCGATGCCTGATGGTAATACTTGGCAATTTCTCCGTCAAATGCCGTAAAGCCCAAACTAAACGTGGGAGCAGGAATACCCTGCCTGGCAAAGTTCACATTGTCCGAACGGTCATAAAGCCCCTGCTCGGGCGATGGATCTGGAATGGCTTTGATGCCAAATTCGACTGCCGCTGCTTCCATGTGGTAGTCTGCAGATGTTCTACCCAATCCAATTACCGTCACGATGCTGGTATCGTTGTAGCCGCCATTGTCGATGTTCAGGTTATAGATGATCTGGTTTAGGGGAACCAATGGGTTGGCTGCAAAGAAGCCTGAACCTAATAATCCCTTCTCCTCAGCCGTCCATGCACAAAGCAGGATGGAGCGTTTGGGAGGATTGGCGGCAAAGAACTTGGCGGCAGTGATGATGGCGACAGTGCCTACTGCATTGTCTCGCGCACCATTGAAGATGGAGTCACCTTCCGCATTGGGTTGGCCAACTCCGATATGGTCGTAGTGGGCGGAAAGCATCAGGTATTGGTCTTTTAGCTTGGCATCCGTACCTTCTATGTAGGCGACCACGTTTTTGCCGGAGATTTGACGGTTTACTTTTCCGGTGACGGTAAGCGAAGCTTTCAGCTTTTTTTCAGCGATTGCCTGAATGAGTTCCCCACTCAGGTCTTTTGCCCAGATATAGGTGATGTTATCACTGGATTCCGGATCATTATCGATAGTTAGTGTTGGTTTGTTCAGGAAGTTGGCCAAAAGCCCCCAGGGAGTGGTAGGCACGTTGTACATTTCGATGATCCCAATGGCACCCTTTGCTTTGGCCAAGGCCAGTTTTTGTCTACCTGCCGCAAAGAGGTCCGCAGGAGAAAGCCTGTCCGGTTGGCCTACACGGACCACCACCAACTTCCCTGCTACGTCTTTTCCATCATAATCGGCTTCCATGCCATATCCAGCCACTACCAAGTCGTAGGTTCCCGATACATCCGGGCCATCCAACACCAACATTTCACCGCCGTGAAACAAGGTTTGATCACCAAGTTTCATTTCACCCGTCACGGGAGGTGCTGAAAGGCGAAAAGGGACGGGCTGATAATATCCAATTGCCCCCGGAACCTGCTTTGCCCCATAGCGTTCAAACTGTTCGGCAATATATCTGGCGGCAATGTCAATCTCTGGACGGATAGGATCCCTGCCCATCAGCTCATCGGAGGCCAAAAAACTGAAATGGGAAACGGCTTCCTTCTTCTCGATCAGGCGGTCTATGGCTGCTTTCTGGGCGAAAATAGTGGATGAATAAGCAGTAACGAGCAGGCAAACTAACGCAATATATTTCTTCATTCGATTTGTTTTTGCCCAAAGATAGGAAATAATCCCAAATGAAAATGCCAGCGATACCTCGTGCGATTACCCATTTATCTCCTCCAAAACGGCTTCCCACCCCAGCAAAAAAATTATTTTTTTCAACGGTGCTGAAACTTCCGCTTTAATACTAATCGCTTCTCCGGTATAAGGATGGGTAAATTGAAGAATCCATGCGTGAAGCAATAACTCCTCGGATTGAAAATGACGGCGGAAAAATTTATTTTGCTTATTGTCTCCATGGGTGGTATCTCCAACGATGTAGTGTCTCAGGTGGGCAAAATGCCGCCGTATTTGATGCATCCTGCCCGTATGCGGAAAGACTTTTACCAGGCTATACCTGCTGCTGACATACCTCGGTGAGGAGGAAAAGGGTATTTCCACTTCCGCAAGCCGCCAATACTCGGAGCTTGCCTCCTGAAGTTCTCGGTCCAAATCTTTGGAAAGCGGCTGATCAATGATTCCCCGCAGTTCGGGAAGAAACCCCCTGACCACAGCCAGGTAATATTTCTCAATCTCATGTCGTGCAAAAGCAGGTTGCAGCCGTGAAGCTGCCTCAGATGATTTGGCGAAAAGTAGCACGCCCGATGTTGGGCGGTCTATCCTGTGAAGCGGATACACCCTTTGTCCGATCTGATCACGTAAGACAACCATGGCAAATAGGGCTTCCGGATCCTTTTCAAGCGGGGTTCGGTGTACCAGCATTCCTGCCGGTTTATTTACAGCGATATACTGCCCGTCTTCATACAAAATGGAAAGGTCAGGCATGCAATCAATAAATGGTACCCGAACCTATGGCTTCCGGACCGTCATACCAGGCCACAAACTGTCCGGAGGCAACGCCACGCTGGGGTTGGTCAAAAATTACATACAACCCATTTTCCTTTTGAATCAGGGTGGCGGCTGTGAGGGGTTGGCGGTAACGGATGCGTGCCCGATAGCGGGCTTCTTCTCCTACGACAAGCTTCCTGTCCTCGCGGATCCAGTGAATGTCGGCGGCGGGAACCCACAACCCATAGCGAAGCAAACCCGGGTGATCCTCTCCCAAGCCGGTATAAATGATGTTCTCCTTCGTATCCGTCGCAATGACGAACAGGGGTTTGCCTGTACCACCTACCTGCAACCCCTTTCGCTGACCGATCGTGAAGTAGTGGGCTCCGTTATGTTCACCGATTTTGCTACCCAACTCCGTAGAATAAGTCTGTGGCAGGCAGATAGTATCCAAAACCTCTTGGTCTTCCGATAAATCGGCGCCTGCGGGAATCTGCTTGCCGGCATAAATAGCCGCATCTGCCGGAATGGCGATGATGTCCCCTTTTTTAGGAAGAAGTTGTTGTTGTAGAAAATCCGGCAACCGTACTTTGCCTATAAAACACAGTCCCTGACTGTCTTTTTTATCCGCGGTAACCAACTCCTGTTCTTTGGCAATTTGTCTCACTTCGGACTTTTGGAGATGGCCAATGGGGAAGAGCGCTCTTGACAACTGGTACTGATTGAGCTGACACAGAAAATAGCTTTGGTCTTTGTTGGGATCCGCCCCGGCCAGGAGTTGGTAGACAGGTTGCTTTCCCGTATTGATGATTCCTTTTTGGCAGTAGTGGCCTGTAGCCACGAAATCGGCTTTTAACTTTTCGGCGGCTTTTAGGAAAATATCAAATTTGATCTCCCGGTTGCAAAGTATATCCGGATTGGGTGTTCTTCCGGCCTTGTATTCGGCAAACATGTAGTCTACGATTCTTTCCCGATAGTCCTCGCTCAGGTCAATCGCCTGAAAGGGAATGCCGAGCTTCTCAGCCACAAGCATTGCGTCGGTGCTGTCTTCCATCCAGGGGCATTCGTTGGAGATGGTTACAGACTCGTCGTGCCAGTTTTTCATGAACATGCCGATCACTTCGTAGCCTGCCTCAAGCAACAAATAAGCTGCTACCGAACTGTCCACACCGCCGGACAAGCCGACTACCACGCGTTTCTTTTTTTCCATCTTCCCTTTTGGTTTGTAATTTTTACCCGATAGATTGGAGTAACATTTTTTCAAACGAAATTGGTTCTTTCGACAGACTGAAAAGGGCTTTTCTCCAATCTTTCCTGTGAGGGAACGGGTGAATAAAATCAGTTGAGAAAAAGCTGTTCGACACAAACTGCCCTGGGAATTTGGATGCTTGTGCCTGAGGGAACGATTTTTCCGGTGACGGGTTGGTGATTGAACACCACCACATTATCGCTTTCCATATTGGCGACATAGATAAAACCACCGCGTGCATCCACCTTAAAATTCCGGGGTTGCGCCCCTCCGGAGGGTTCGTGACCAACTGGCTGCAGCATTCCAGTCAGCCCATTGATCCTGTAAATGGCCAAATTGTCCTGACCGCGGTTACTGGCATAAAGCCACTTACCATCCACAGATATATGGATATCCGCAGCTGAGTTTTTATCTGATTGAAAGTTTGGGTTTAACATTTCAACCCTACCCTTCGGCTTCAACCGCCCGTTCCGCTGATTTACTTCATAGATCGCTACCGTATTGGAAAGTTCCTCCACCGAATAGGCAAACGGTATTTCACGGTGTAGCGTAAGATGGCGCGGTCCCGCCCCGGGTTCGCTCCGGACAAAGGCCCGGGAAGCAGGACTTAGGTTTCCGGTATTTCTGTCCACCTTATAGGTCATGATCTTGTCTGTTCCCAGATCTGAAGCATATACAAAATTTCCATCCAGCGAGGGAATCATGGAATGCATATGTGGCGCAGCCTGCCTGTCAGGTACAGGTCCACTGCCCTCATGTTGGATAAATGAAGTAGCGGGATGGAGTCCACCATCCTCCCGCACCTTGTAGCTGGCCAAGTTGCCTCCCTGGTAATTGGAAACGAAAACGACCTCCCCGGTAGGATCCACACTGACGTGGCAGGGGCTGGCTCCTGCCGAGGATACTTCGTTTATTTTGCTCAGTTGTCCCGTATGGGAATCGATGCGGTAAGAGATGATGGTTCCGTTTTTGTCCCCGGGATTTTCTCCTTCGCGGTAAGCCGCATAAAGAAATTGTTTACTTGGATGGACAGTAAGGAAGGTTGGGTTTTTCTTGTCATGTACGGTCTGGATTTCTTCAAAAGACATGAAGTTCCTGTCAAACTCCAAGACATAAATGCCCTTGCTTCCGGCTTCGGAATAAGTGCCTACATACCAAATTTCTTTATTTGTTTGTTGGGCCATTAGTGTGGTAGACGTGATGAATACTAGGATGAGGGAGTGAAATCGATGCATGATAAGTGGATAATGTGTCGTACTCGAAAGTGAAATATAGGTATAGAAATCCTAGAATCAAACTTTTTATATACAAGAATCTGCGCCACACACCAATTTATACCCGAGTGGGTGACCCTTGCCGCTTTCTGTTGGAAAGGAAAATTACAACGGCGGCCGTCAAAAACATCAGTAAACTGTAAATGGCAATGGGGATGGTCATTTCGGAATTTTTCAACAAGGTAGCCGCTATCATGATTCCCAGGGTGCCATTTTGTATCCCGGATTCTATTGCTATGGAGATTTGTTGGGCTTTGGGTAGGAAGAAAGCCTTCGCCAAATAAAAGCCGATCAGGAGCGTCAGGATATTCAGAATCAGGGTAACCGGACCAGCTTGGGCAAAGAAAGCCGGAAGGAATTCCCTTTCCTTGAGGATCGCCGCAAGTATGATAAGGATAAAAAAGACGGCTGATGCGGTACGTACGGGCTTGTCTGCCTTTAAGGAAAGTGCCGGGAATTTATTTTTTAGAAACATCCCTATGGAAACCGGGATGATGGTTACTCCCATGATCTGCACTATGGTTTCGCCTACGGGGAGTGTTATGCTGCCAGCTTCTCCAAAAAATTGGATGGAATAATTGACAATAAGCGGAATGGTAACAACAGTAATAACAGAACTGACGGCTGTCAGGCTAATGGAAAGTGCCGTGTCGCCCTTGGAAAGATGGGTTATCAGGTTGGAAGTCGGACCACCCGGGCATGCCGCCAAGATCATAAGGCCCACGGCCATGGTGCCACTTAATCCAAAAGACTGGATCAATATAAAACCGACAATAGGCAGCAATACAATTTGGATAACAAGGCCTAGAACAATAGCTTTGGGATAGACGATAATATTTTTGAAATCTTTCAGGGTCAGCGTCAAACCCATCCCAAGCATGATAAAGGCGAGGGCTAGTGGTAAAAAAACGGCGGTGAGTACACTGTCTTGCATGTCTATTTTGGGTTACGGGGTGACGTTTCAATTTGACAAGTATACGCTTTATTTAAAATCATCAAGCAATTCCATGACTGCTTTGTGTATAGTAGGAGCTGTCTCGGGTCCCAGCGAATTGACTTCTCCATAGGGAGAACTTTCTTTCCCGTAGGTAAAAGGTGGATTTTCGTCCCATTGGCTTTTGGGGACGATATACCCGATCATATCATTGGACATGCCACTGAAAAAACGGATCCTACCCGGCATTTGACTGCGAATGGAAGGGACCTCCACGGGTTCGATGCCATAGTCACCTCCTTCAGGAGACTCCACCCCGCCGTTTAGAATCTCCGGATACAATTCTCCCGGTACATGCACAAAGGATGCAGGACCCAGGGACCAAGCAGCCACCTCTGACCGTATGTGTCCCCATCGGGTGAATCCCCGGTCAAAGATGCCAATCCACGCAGCAAGCCGAAAGAGGTTGTTGGCCATACCCAGTTCAATGGTTTTTGCCCGCAGGCTAATTCCAGCCTCACGTGCTTCCAGCATACCATGATGCATGGTCTCGAAGGTAATTTTGGCAAGGGCCAAACCTTGGGCATTTATTTTCCCGTCAGTGGGTGCTTCAAAAAACTCCCCCGAATACGGGTGGATGATGGGAATATTGGGTCGGGTCGTCATGAGTCCTCCCAAGGCTCCGTTCATAAAAATAGCCACTCCGCCCAAGCCTTCATGAACCATTGAATCTGCTTGGTAAATGCCCTTTTCCATATATTCCCGCCAGTAATGGGGGAAATCCGAACTGATCAAGGTGTTGCCTGCCCACAGGGTTTCGGGATGATTGCCCCAGTTAAGAAGTGTCCCCTTGGTTTCATTGTTGGATAGGGACATGACTTGCATCACCCGGATCCCGGCATCATATACCTGCGGGTCGCGGGTATCACCTACCAGAGGAAGTGCTTCCGATTCATTGATGGCAAACTTAAAATAAGCGGGTTCCAGGTCCTTTTGGGATGCTTCCAGGGAGCTGATTATGCCTTGAATTACCTGCTCCCTATATGCCTCATTGACTCCACTGGTATATGGGTTGGGACCCCACATCCCCATCAGGTCGGGAGAGGAATGAACATGTGTACTGGATACGATCAGATAATCCAGATTCAGTTTTTCCTGTATCCTTTTTCTGACGGTGACAACATCATCGTGTCCAAAACCGATCATGTCTATGACACACATGCCGAGACGGGTTTGCCCGTCATCTATGATCAGGCTTCTGGCCCACAGGGGGTCATTGATGCCGGATGCCGGCTTGTTTTGCGAAAAGCCAGCCAACCAGATGGGATCAAATCTACCGTTTCCATTCAGGTCGTCAAAGGTATCCCCTTCCTTAGGCTTGTATCGGGCATTTCCGGAGATATCCGTCCAGGTGTCAAAATGTACCGGTGAAATATCTGTTTTTCCAAATCCTGCTTGGACAGGACCCTTGGAGCCAGCATCTATTCGGACGTCCACGGAATATCCCTCGTGCCGATCTTTAAACTGTTGCCAGGTATAAATGACTCCTATAAAAAAAAGAATGCCTAGTAGGAGAAATGATATCTTTAGAAATTTTTTCATGGGTATAGTTTTGAAAAGTACAAATTAAATAGAAAAAGGACTACTTTTTCAGCAATATTATAAAAAAAATTAATTTTTTGGTACGGAACTTATCTACTACATGAATCGGAATTTAATTTCAGTTGGCATTTCCCGATTTACATCATCGGATTTTGACACAATGTGACTGTTGGTACTATCAAGATAAATTCCTATTATTAAGGATGAACCGTCTTTCATGTCCAAATCGGCAGAAAATCCACACTTGTTTTTGGACGTTTGATCAACTGATTTTTCTTAACCAATGTAACCATAAAGAATAGATGAACCGAAGACATTTTATAAAAACAACAACAGGAGTAGGAATCTCCTGTTTTTTAGCCCCGTATTGGGTCAAAGGATTTACAAATTTTGTGCCTGTGGCAATAACGCAAGGTCCAAATCCGCATTGGTTTGGCTATTATGACAAACAGCAGACAGATCCAACAGGAAGGTATGCGTTGGGATGTGGGCTGTCCTTTGAGGGGCGGACTCCCAACCCGGATGATAGTTTAACGATTGGTTTGATAGATTTGGAAAACGGATATACTTGGAAAACATTGGGCAAATCCCATGCCTGGGGATGGCAGCAATCCTGTATGTTGCAATGGATCCCCGGATCCTCGGAAGAGGTAATCTGGAACGACCGGGAAGGGGACCGATTCATTTCACGGGTGCTGAACATCACAACCGGAAAACAAAGGACGCTGCCTA
>JBBQXZ010000142.1:0-11826 GCA_038209145.1 Cytophagales bacterium
AGGAAGCGCTCAAAGAACGCCACTGCTCTCCCGGGATCGGAGAAGGATTCCCTGACGAAGGTATCGTGGATGTTGTGGGACCGTTTTGCCATGACCCAAAATAAATAAAAAAAGGCATTCGTGCAATAGAGATTATAAGCGTGTCTGTTTACTTTTTGAAAAAATGGTGGCGGAGGCATAATTGAATCCATGCTTCCCCGGGTTCTTGTATCCACTACCTCTTAGTTTATCCTTTTGGAAAACAAACCAGCCTATAGCACCGAAGATTTCCTCAATTAGCTACAACTGCAAATACCCGCTTCGTATCCTGTCCTCCATGGGAATCAATGACCTTCAGCGTATTCCAGCCTTCTTTGAATTGTACCGGGAGACTGTGCGTCTTGCTCGTACTACCCAGAAAATGATCGTCCAAATACCAGTAAATGGACTCATCCGTTTGGTTGTGTCCCACCCGGCAGAGTACCGCCTGTGTTTTTCCGTCAAAATCCCTGGGTAGGAATAAGTTGGCATCCAAGTTGGGGTAGATGATGCTGACTGCTTGCTCTGCCTGATAGGCTGGGCAGCTTGGCAAATGAGCCACTAAGGGGGAGATATACTGTCCCTTTTGACGAAGGTAATAAGCGATATCCGGCGGATAAACGGTGACGGACTCCCGCACATGTCCCTGAACCTCCCAGCAGCGGGAACAAGTCTGATGTGCATGATCGTGGGAGAAAAACCGGAATTGATGGTAGTCGCAGCTTTTGAGCGGCTTCATCCCACGGGGCACTTCCCGGGTTATTTGTTCAGGGCAAGCCTCAGTAGCCCTAAAGCCCGACAGGGAACAAATGGGTTGTGTTTTAAAATGCATTTCCTTTTTTTCAAACCAGCGCTGATTGTTGGGCAGGGCTTGTAACAAATCAAATAGAATTGGTCCGGCAGTTCCTGCTCCGCTTAAATTTTTGTTGCTTTCTCCGTTGAAGTTGCCAACCCATACCGCAATCGTGACATTCGGATTTACGCCGATGGCCCAGGCGTCCTTGTGCCCATAACTGGTGCCTGTCTTCCATGCAAAATTTCTCGATCCCGTAAAGCTTTCCCAGAAATACTCACTCCCGGGACGCTTGAGTTCCTTAAGCATTTCCAGTGTCAGGTAGCTGCTTCCCGCACTGATGAGTTGGGAAGCGTTGGTAGGTTTTTCTTGGGGAAGTAGATAATTGTCCGTAAATAAGCCTTCATTGGCCAAGCCTCGGTACAGGCCGACCATGTCCCACAGCGATACCTCAGCCCCTCCTAAGATAAGTGGTAACCCATAATCGTCAGCGGTCCTGAAAAGAGACCGCACTCTCGCTGCTTTCAAAAATCCATAAAATTGAAAAAGACCATAACTGTTCAACAACCTCACCGCCGGGATATTCAGCGACTGGATCAAAGCATCTTTGGCGGTGACCACACCTTGGTATTCCCTGCTGGCATTTTTAGGAGAAAATCCCTCAAAGTAAGTGGGTAAGTCACGGATGTAACTTTCCGGTGTAATCAGACCTTCATCCATACTGAGCGCATAGAGAAAGGGCTTAAGAATTGAACCGCTTGATCGGGCTGCAGTTACCCCATTTACCTGTCCTCCATGCACAGGGTCAAAGAAGTCAGCAGATCCCACGTAAGCTTTAACTGCACCGCTTTGCGTATCGGCGATCAGTACGGAAAGATTGTGTATCCCGTAGGGAGCCAGTCGGCGGGCATAGCGCCTCGCAATTTGATTGGCCTGCCGCTGTAGTGATCCGTCAAGGGTGGTTTGGAGGACCCGTTCTGCCGGATATTGTTTCTTTAGGAATTGGGCCAAATGGGGGGTTTGGGAAGCCAGCCGAATAAATCCTTCCGGAACAAGTTCGAGTTGAGCCAGTTCAGCGGCTTGAGCATCCAAATGCCCTTTTTCTAGCAGTTTGGCTAGGAGGCGATCCCGTTTTTCCTTTAGGGCCATGGAGGTTTTAGAGGGGTAAATCAGGCCGGGGGCATTGGGAAGGACAGCTAAAGTAGCAGCCTCGCTCCAGGTGAGTTCCTGAGCCTCTTTTCCAAAAAACATGCGGGCAGCGGTTTGATATCCAACGACATTTCCACCATAAGGAGCATGGTCCAAATATAAACTAAGCAAGGCTTCTTTGGAATAATACAGGCTTAACTTCACGGCTAGAAAAGCCTCCAACAATTTGTTGATATATGTGCGGGACTTTTGGCGGGACATGCGGGCGACCTGCATGGGTATGGTACTGGCACCGCTGACCGTTTTTCCCGAAGACAGGTTTTGATACATGGCGCGAACCACCGCCGGCACATCCACCCCCATGTGCCGGTAGTATCCTTCGTCTTCAAAAGTGAGGACGGCCTGTTTCAGTTTATCATTTATGGCAATTTCCTCCGGAGGGAAATGCCACTGTTCCCCAGCATTTAAAAACGCATGCAGGATCTCTCCGTTTTCGGCTTTTACAAGTGTGCTGTAATCTTCTGGAAATAAGGGATGTGCTGGAGGAATTACCAGGTAAATCCCCAGAACCCCCAACAACAGCAATGATACTTTTATCCCAATTCTCTGTTTAGTTGAACGCTTCCACGTGGACTTTTCTCCCATCAGTTTTGGCTTTATAGTCGTTGTTGTACATGGCTTCGAGCAAGGTACCCGGAAGCCAAAAATCCCCTGCCGATACGCAGTTTATTTTCAGTAAAAATTCTTTGGCCTCGGTACCAGTCAGGTCAAAAAACCACATGGCCCGGTCATCCCGGATATCCAGGTAGTCCTCTTTATTCAGGTTCAGGCTGTTGGTCCAGTCCGGAAGGAGGGTGTTGTTGAGTCTGGTATTTTCGATTTGCCATCCGGATGGCAGGAGCTGTGTCAGGGCTATTTCACTTACCGCACTGGCCGGCCCTGTGTTTCTTGCCCTGAACTTTCCGTAGAAAGTCGTACCCTGTTTCAGGGAACCGGGATTGATACTTTTCCCGGTTTCGTCATGCCAACTGACATCGAGGCTTAGGTTTTGTTGAATGGCTGGCCGGACATCTTTTAGCGGTGTGCCACTCCAAGACAAACTTGCATAGACTTCTTCCACCGCAGAGGTGTTGCTTAGGGTTACTTGAATAGGTTGATTAAAGTTTTCTCGAATAGGCAAGGTTACCTTTCCTTTTTCATTGAATTCAACTTTTTTCCCATTCGCCAGCGTGACGTTGCCACTGATTATTTGGGAACCTGAGGCGGTGATCCCTGCGGCATCAAAATATTTGCCCAACGCCAATAACATATATCCGGAGCTTTGGGTACTGAGATAGGCTGTTCCCGATAGGGTGGAGGCAAGGGATTTTGCCAGCAGCTCTGCCTGGTCCATGCTATTCATCAGTGTGGCACAGTATAGTAAAATGGCATCATCCCGGTGGACAGAGCCAAAATCATAGGCGAAGGGATCATGTGTTTTGGAGACTGCCATAGAGGAGGAAAGAATTTGATCCCGGACATTCGCCACTCCTGCCAGGTGATAGGCAGTTGCCAACATGGTTTTTTCCGTACGGTCCATCTTATTCAATTCATTTTCCAGCAGCAAGTTCATCTCAGCAATCGGTTGATCTCCGGCTAAAGCCAAAATAAATGCCCGGTTCACCCGGGTGGTTAATTTCCCACTGTGTTGGCGGGCACCCGATTTGAGGTTTTCTATGGCTGAACTGTACAGGTACTCAGGCACCGAGTAGCCCAATTTTTTGGCTTCCACCAAAAAATGTACGGCATAGTTGGTTCCCCATTCGGATTCTTCGAATCCTTCCGGCCAATATGAAAATCCTCCTTCAGATAGGCTGAATTGCTGGATTTGGGAAATTCCCGCATTGATGTTTTTGTCGATTTGAGCGGACTCAGATCCGGGGAAATAGCCCATTTTCTTCAAATATAGCTGGGGGAAAACTGCGGACGTTACTTGTTCCAAGCACCCATAGGGATATTCCATAAGCCATTTGAGTCGGTGGCTGAAGTCCATGTCAGGGAAGATGCTAAGCGTCAGCTGTGCCAAATTCGTTCCCGAAAGCCCTACCGCAGGAACCAGTAAGGAAAGGGGTGAGGTCTTGTTCAATTTTTGAGTTGACTGATCATAGATGCGGGGAGAAGCCGGTACCACTTGAATGTTGGTGGTGGTTTTGACTGATATGTCACCAGCTTTTCCGGTGAGGTTGATTTGGGCTGGACCTGCCGCCTCTTTTACTCGTACCTTGAAGGAGATATCCGCTTCATCCTCTTGGGCAAAATTTGCTTGTGCGGTTGCATTGCCCAGTATTTCTAGTGGGCCGGTTGTTTGGAGGGTAAAATTGGCGGTGGATATCTTGGGGTTGGTTCTGAAGAGGGCAACGGGCAGCAGAAATTCATCTCCTGGTTTTAGCACACGGGGAATTCCCGGCTGCATGATGAGATCAGATTTTACCGTAACTGTTTTCTCCGCATGCCCAAAACTCCCCTGCTGGGTGCCGACAACCATGATGCGTACGGCACCGTTGTAGTTGGGCATGGTGAATTTGACCGTTGCCTTTCCCTGATCATCGGTGCTTATGGGACCGCTGAACATGCTTACGGGAATAAAGCGCCGCTGACCGTTGACCGGATCCAATTGGGATTCGCGGTAGTCCAATGCGTCGGCACCCCCGATGGAAAAGGTTTGGAAAACATCCGCTTTATTGGCACTAATCACGTGGGAAAAGACATCGAAACTTTCCACAAAGAGACCTACTTTTTTATAAAATTCGTTCCAGGGTCTGGGCGTAGGAAACTGGGTCAGACTTAAAAGTCCCTCATCCACCACGGCGATGGTAAACTGGGCCCTTTTTTGATTGGCGGTGCTTACCAGAACTTCAAAGGATTCGTTGGGAGCAAGGGTTTCTTTTACGGCAAGGTTAAACTGGATCTTGGTATCGGGGTCTTCCAGCATCAGAGGTATAATGCCAAACATGCGGATAGGCCGGTCGTTCACCGTCTGATCATGGGGCTGAATGACAGATACGGTGACGTATACGTTGGGCAGCATGGATTTGTCGAGTGGAATGTCCAGGATCAGCTCATCCCCCTTCGTCGCTGCCGGGTCTACCCAATACCAATTAAGGACCTCACGCCCCTTTTCCACCGTTACCAACACATTGCCGTGCCCGGGATTGGGGAGTTTGACTTTGGCGGTTTCTTGGGAGGTGTAGGTAGATTTATCGGATTTTAAAGCCAGCATACCCTCATTGAGATCTCCTCCCGGCACGCTGCCATAGGGATAGGCACTGAAGAAGAGGGAACTGCTGTGTCCGCTGGATCCGTCGATGATTTCCACAAGATATTCCCCGTTATTACCAGGGGTAAAAGGAACAAAACCCGTCCCGTCTTGTACATCGATGGTGCCTTCTGTTTCAAAATAAGTCTGACTGTCTTCCTTGTATTTGAGCTGATAGGTGCGTCGGTTATCGTATTGGTACCACCACATTTTGTCATTGCGGTAAATGCGGTATGTCAGTTGTCTACCGCTCACCTTCTTGCCCTGCAAGTCCAAAAGGATGACCGGAAATTTCGCTTCCTCATTGGTCTTGAAATACCCGTAGCCACTCGGATCGCTGATGCCCACATAGCGGTCATAGGGATTGATGTCAACGACATTCCAGCCCTCATTGGGTTGGGCCGTCTTGTCCAGCACCTTTCCAATAATCTTGGCTTTCAAGGCGGAAGGCACAGTTCCCAAAGCGGGAATGGTCCAGCAGCCGCTGAGATTGCCTTCCTGATCCAGGTCACCTTTCATCACCTGCTGGGTAATTGATTTAAACTCCAGGTCCGCACGGGTGAACGAATAGGTGGGATAGGTGGGGAAATTTACCGTGAAAGGATAAATCTCAATGTCAACCTCTGCTTTGAGGGAGGCCGCCGGTGCGCCAAAGAGGTAATTGGCATTCACCTCAAAATCCACCGTTTGGTCGGTGCGGGTCAACCTGCGCTTTGTTGGTTTTACCTGTACCTTAAGTTGCTCGGCAACGACGGTCTCTATTTTAAGGTCTTGGTAGAAATTGGATCCACCCGCATTGATAAATATGTTATAGTTGCCAGTAGGAGCGTTTTCTGCAGTTTTAAAGCCAAAAACATACAACCCATCCCTGCCTTTTACTATCGTTTGTTCGTGGATGGGATTGTATTGGGGATCGTTGACGGTGATGCTGACTGGATGATCCTGTGGGAAGGTATTGTCGGCATTTTTGACCATCAAGCTAACATGAACGGAATCGCCGGGACGGTAAACGCCTCTCTCGGTGTAGATAAATCCTTTGGTTCCGCTGTCGTATTCTCCCACACCCCCCACGTCAAAACCGGAGCTGCTCCAGCGCATTTCACTTCTGCTGAGGACGGTCGTTTGCTTGCCGCTTTCTGCCATTACATAGTAAAAATATTGGTTCGTTCCAAAAACTGCCTGTCCCTGTCGGTCGGTTGTGCCTGTCAGCTTGGATTCTCCGCTGTAGTCCAGCAGGGACACCTTGACACCGGGTTTGGGTTTGCCTGTGAGGATGTCCGTGACAAAGACCCTGTTTTGTTTGTCCGCTGCTTTTACCGTGATGGCCAGGTCGCTGAGGAATACGGGTTTGTAGATTTGTCCTTTCTCCTGAATATGTGGGAGCAAATCTCCTAAGATGGGGACTGCGGCATCGTTGGGAGTAAAGTTGACCCGTATCAAAAAGAGGCCGTCTTCGTAAGTAGAAAAAAGTTCCGAAAGGTCAAATTCCTGCAGGATCCACTCATTTTTGGGGGCTTTCAGGTCAATGGTCTGGCTCTTCACGATAACACCTACACTGCCGGCATATTGATCGGTGAAATCCCTATTTCGGGTTTTGCTACTGTGAAGCTGGGCAGCCTGCACAAATTTGCCGATATGGGAGGTGTACACTTTTTTTACTTCCAGGTGGACCCGGGTGAGGTTGGTGGTATAAAACTGGATTTTCTTCTGGTTGGACGTGGGAAGAATGATCCCATCTGCGCCAAATTCAAGCTGGGGAGGGATGTTGGCAAAGGTAATTTCATGGCTTGTTTCGCTTTCCGTTTTATTCCCCCATCGGTTGCCTATCCCTTTCATTACAGTCAGGGTGTAGGTCTCCCCAAATTTGAAATTTCCGTCCAGGATGACGGTGCTTCCCAGTTTTTTGGCCTCAAAAGAAACTGTAGGCGTAACCCGTATCAGTCCGTCAAGGGTTTGGTCTATATCCAACTCATCTGAAAAGCTGATCCGAATTCTGGGACGCTTACCGGATTCATCCGCCGTAAATGCCGTAGGGGACATTTTTTTGACTGGATAAATGGTGACGCTTTCTGTGAAGTCATCTTCCAAGTCCAAGGTTTTTCCGCTGAGATGAAAGGAGAACTGCTGCTCCTTTTCGGTACGCGGGATGTCGCCACTTGAAAATTGAAAATTCCGCTCGTCAACCTGGCTCCATGTCAGGGTAAGGTCTTTTTCCCCACGGATTTGAGCCGCTTCTTGGAGGACTTCTAGAGAAGTTTTTTCAGAAAAATTCAGGGAACCGCTGTAATACACGATGGCGGGATCGTTCCTATCTTTAAGCGAAACGGTTCCGGTAAAGCCCGAAATTTCCCGACCCAAAACCCTAAACTGAAAAACCAGGTCCTCTAACTTTTCTTCCCGATAGCGTTGATCCAGCTTTTGCATCTGCAGGGTGCCGGTGATTACTGTCCTGGAAGGCAGGGGAGCCTCTTGTTGATAAGTTAGGATTTGCGGACTGGTCCAGACTGCCTTTCCATTTATTTTTGGGGAAAAGGTAAATAAACCTGATGGGGAGCTGTTCACCTGATCCTCTTCCACCATCGGTTGGTTGAATATGACCTGGATCAAATCACTTCGCTGGATTTCTCCACTGGTTACAAAACTGATTTCCCGTGCCATGGCTTCCGAGTAGATCGGATCCAACAGGGTTTGTTCGGTTTTTTTTTGACAGGCAAGGATGCACAGAAATAGGCAGAAAAAAATCAAATGGCCTGCTTTCGGGAAGAAATTCATAGGATGGACAGGTTGAGGGAGTTGATAAAATGACAGAATTGATCCAAGTTGTTAATGTAAGGTTATAAAATTACGTTTAATGCTAGTATATAGACCCTTATGGTTTTCAGGAATAGCTGTTTCCGAACGTTTAATGTAGGAAGTTTTCTTTTAAAAATCGTTACTTCTTATCCTTTAAAATGTGTAATTTCTTTGGATAAAAGGTAGAAAGTTTGAGTGAAAGGTGAGGAAGAAGGGGGAACAGTGAAAGAACTACTGGCATCCGATTAATGATTAGGAAAGGGCAAATGGCTCTGTTATAATCGTAAAAACTTTTTCATTCGAATTTAGCTTGGCTAGTCCGGCTGATTTTAGGGGTTACCATTACCAATTTCCCGATTCTTTCTCCAAGTCCTCGTGCTTAAGGTGTTCTCCTGCCAAAACTTGTCGTTCTGCCTCGTCTTGCCGTTTATTATAGGATTCTTTTGTCAGCGGCTCGCCTTCGGCGGTATAACCAACTACTATTTCATCACCCAATTGCTTTATAGTTCACACAATTCCTTCTTTATTGTCCCTCTTCCGAATTCTGAGAAAGTAACCAACTTAATACTATTTTCGTTATTTTTAAAAAAAACAAAAAAATGACTAGAGAAAAATTGATGGAAAAAACAATGGATGCACTCTCGAAGCTGCCTGACAAGAAATTGAAAGAAGTGTCTGACTTTGTGGAATTTCTATATAACAAAGCAGAAGATAAGGAATTGACGGATGGAATACTTCAAATTGCGGCAGATTCAAAATCATTTCGGTTTTTGGATGATAAAGAGGATCTGTATTCCGTTTCTGACTTAGAAGAAAAATCGGTAGTGCCTAACACTGTCACCCGATTCAAAGGATTACTTTCAAATGAAGAAGCCGACAAGTTCCAAGAATACCTCAAACAGATTCGCAGCGGATGGAACAGAGATATTTGATTAAATTCAACGCTAGTATTGATCTTAATGAAACGTGATTAACTTAATGAAAGCAAATTTTTAATTCCGAAGTCTTAATTTCGGTGAATGAATAATCTGGGAAAATTATTAGATTTTGCTACTGAATTTGCCCTTAGTCCGTTAAACGCCACCGATAATCCTTATGATGACAAACAATCCATCTAGTACAAAAATCGATAAATTAGAAAACAGAAGTTCAGTCTTTCCAACAGAAACATGATTATTTCTCCTTTCCTGCGAAATACATAAATAATACTACGATAACGGATGTCAAAAGAAGGTAAAGGGGTTTCAGGTAAAGATTGTTGGAGCGAATAATTAGTAGATAAAATAAACCGATTATTATAATCATCACCCTGAATATTTTTTATGCCTTATCACTCATTTTGTTAGTTTTTACGATATCAATTCCTAACTCCTCCTCAATAAGATTTCTTTAAACTCCGTCCAAACCCTCCAATTCCCACAGTAATACTATGAATATTCCCGTCAAAGCCAGTGTATTTTTTATCAAACCGTGGTGAATGATGCGCATAACGAAGCCGGATCATCCAATAATTCTGCTCATTGACAGCTATCATCGGCATATTAATGCGTCCCATAATAAGGTCTAAGTTAACTCCAACGGTTGGTGTTTGGGTGAAAGTCAGGGTTGCGTTTCGCAAGTCCGGATTATTTTCCATATCGAAGATAGTCGGTCCAAGATCCGTCCACCCCATGCCGGCAAAGGGTGTAAGAATAAAGTGCTCGCTTTTTAAAACATGATACCCCAAGCTGAGTTCTGGCAAAAACATACGTGCTTGGGACATTCTTGGCCAGACACCAGTACCATAGGAGATGTCGTTTTTGTTTCTGGTAATCCCGATATAGTTTCTCATAAACAACACCCAGTTCTGGTAGGTGACATCAAAGGCAATTCCGATTGGAATGCTGTTTTTAAATTCCTCTTCCAACTGATCTGTATATCGGCCATACCCGGAGAAAAACTCAACCGCAATTCCCCATTTGGAAGGTTCCATAACCAGTCTAATATACTCCCGAACATAGGGTTCATGTGTAGATGCCGGGTAATTCGCCAAAAACTTGTCCGACAGGTAATTTAATTCCTCTTGGGTTATTTCCCGATAGTTAGGTCCTTCCAATAAATACAGGAGGTTAAGCGATAAAAAATCTTTGTCCATGGGGGAAAGGTTCGAGGCAGTTTTTATCAGTTCCAGTAACACATTCCTTTCGGTGCGGGATTTTTCCAGCAATTTTCTGCCAAGCTGATCTTCAGTTGGTTTAATTGTGGACCTATAGGCCTCGGTTTCCTCTTGGTCTAAGATCCGGGTTATATGTTTAATTCCGTCAAAATCAGAAGTGTAATAATCAAGCAATGACTTTTCGAAGGGATAAAATGCCAGAAATTCATGATTCGCTACCTCATTTTGCAGGTAGTTTTTGATTTCCCCAACCTTATTCAGGTCATTCGACAGTAACCGTTCAAGCAGCAATCTCCGACCTTTTGTGATTAGGTCCTGCTTGGAATCCTCCATGGAGAGTATTTCGGATTTAATGCCATTATCTTGAGAGTAAGACAGGCCAGGCAAGCAGACCATAATGATAAGGAAGACAAATACTTTTTTCATAAAAATTAATGGAATTAACGGGAGGCAAAACAGGAATTTGCAAACAGATTTTCAGCTAATAAGGGGAAGAAATAAGCCATAAAATTCATAGGTAAAAATTTTCCAAAAATTATAAATTTCCCTGAATTTTCAAATAATTATTTTTGGCAAACAAGGAGAATTTTTTAACCATATTGGCTAAATAAATTTATTAAAAATCAATATGAAGAAATACCGTATTTTGCGCAAAAAACTGACAAATTCTCAGGAAAAAAAATATTTGTATACCATATGAGACATATAAGAACATGTAAGAATTGGGATTTTCCAATCGCTTTCTCAACTATCTATCATTTATAGTCCATAATATCCGCTCTAATCCGCCAAATCAGCGTTCCATTTCAACATCTAAAACGAAGAACCAAACAGATTCGGGTTTTGGCGGGAAAGGCAGGCTACTTCAACTTTTCCTGCGGCCAAAACACAATCGAGCTAATCTATTTTAACATGGGGCTTCCCTCCGCTATACCCCAAGTGCCTGATTATGCCCCCTTGGGACTATTATGACTCGAATTCATATTCATAACCCAATAACTTAATAACCGAATAACTTGATACGACTTGCCCCGTAATTCGTAATTCGTAATTTTTAATTCATTGTCAATTCGTAATTCTCAATTCATAACCCATAATTCCTATCTAGTCTCCCCTTCCAAAAACCTCGGCACCCTTCTCGCTTTCGTTCCCTGCTCAAATGAATAAGCCACCTCCAGCAAAACAGGCTCCGACCAGGCGGTGCCGAAAAAGGAAATCCCCACCGGCAATCCCTCAATCATCCCCATGGGCACGGTGATGCTGGGGTACCCGGCATGTGCAGCGGGGGAGGAGCTTCCCAAATGGTAGCTGTCGCCATTGGTCCAGTCTGTTTTCCAGGCGGGACTTCCGGTAGGTGCCACTATAGCGTCCAAACCAAATTCAGCCAACACCTTATCAATACCTTCGTCCTGACTGTTGATGCGCAATTTTTCCAAGGCTTCCAGGTATTCAGGAGTGGTAAGGTTGCCTTTTTCCTGAGCCAATTCCAAGTATTCCTGGTTGTAATGCTTCATCTCTATGGAATCTCCGGTATTAAAAGCAATCAATTCCTCCAGGCTTTTGATAGGAGCCTGATCTCCCAACGATTTGAAATAGCTGTTTAACCCTTCCTTGTATTCATAC
>JBBQXZ010000143.1:0-11794 GCA_038209145.1 Cytophagales bacterium
AAGGTGAATGTTGTGTTGGGAACCGCCCTGTACTTGAAATTATGCATGGTGGTGTGGGAGTTCGAAACAGGGACTAATTCTGTTTTCCTTTTCCCGGTTTGTCTTTTACAATTTCCATCAAATGCTTTTATAGTACCTGTAAATATTTGATTTAAGAAGTATCAAGTCGTCCATAAATTTCCTTTTTACCCAATAAAATTGCAGTTTTGCACAAATTATTTTTATATGGGTACAGTTTTCCAATCACTTCAATTAATCAGTTCCGAAAACATCTCAGAACGTGCGGATTATTTGTATGATGGGCAAAAAATAGAAAAAATCACCGCTGATCCGGGAAATACCTCACATGAGTATATTGATTGTTCAGGTCTTCTGGGTTCATCGGGATGGATTGACCTTCGCTGCTTTGCGGGTGAACCTGGTATGGAATATAGGGAAAACCTGGAAAGCCTATGCCAAACACTCGCTTATGGCGGTTTTGCCCAAGCTGTTATCTTGCCTAATACAAAACCTGCCTTACAATCCAAAAGTGAGATCGCCTTTGTCCAGCAACGTGCCAGACAATTTTTTCCCACCCTGCATATCCAAGCTGCGGTAACAAGGGATACGATGGGTGAGGATTTTACAGAAATGCTGGATCTTCATCAGCAGGGAATCCGCATTTTTGGAGAAGGAACTCACCCGCTTTCCCATTCAGACCGAATGACAAAAGCACTCCAATATTTGCAAAAATTCGATGGTATCCTTTTCGACCAAGCTTATGACCCCATGTTGGCGCTGTATGGTCAAATGCATGAGGGGTATAGTTCCACGCTGCTCGGTATGAAAGGTATCCCTAACCTGGCAGAGGAAGTGGCTATACAAAAAAACTTATCTATCTTGCGCTATAGTGGCGGAAATCTGCATTTGCAGACCGTAAGTACAGCTGAGGGAGTAAAGCTTATACGGCAAGCCAAAGCAGACGGCTTGCATGTCACCTCGGATGTGTCACTGTATCAGCTGCTGTTTTTGGATGAGAATTTATCTGATTTTAATACTTCCCTAAAAGTAATGCCCCCATTCCGATCCCGGGAGGACAGGGAAGCGTTGATCGAAGGGCTTTTGGACGGAACCATCGATGCCTTGGTGTCCAACCACATTCCCCAAGACGTTGATTCCAAGCATATGGAATTTGACTTGGCGCCGTTTGGCATGGCAGGTATCCAAACCTTTGCTGCCGGTCTCACCTTACTGGAAAAAGAGTTGGGTTGGCCTCTTTTGATTGATAAAATCACGAAGGGCCCTGCAAGGGTGATTAAAGTGGAAGATGAGGAAATGCGGAGTCTGACCGTATTTGACCCAAAAGCTGTCTGGAAATTCGATGCGGCTTCCAACCTTTCCTTAAGCCAAAATTCTCCTTGGTTCAATACCGAAATCACGGGTAAGGTAAAGTATGTGGTGAATGGTCGGCAAATGGTGAAAATCGATGAATAAATATTTCTATGCCGCTTATCCATTTGGTATTACCGCGGGTATTTTGTGTATTGCTGGATTCTTGTTGATGTTTTTCCTGCAAATAGAGCCGATAAGCATGGTGCTTATTTTTGGATACATCATTACCCCCATATTCGTTTTTTTAGGGATTAAACAGTTTAGGGATAGATTCAATGGCGGGGAGTTGTTTTTTGGACAGGGCATGACCGTTGGATTCTTTGTGTACGTGTTAATGGCTGTAATATCTGCCGCGTTTATTGGGTTGTTTATGGCATTTGAACCTGAGGTTTTTGATACTTTCAAAAACATGAATATTAATTTGCTCGATGAAAAAAAGGATATTCTAGTAGCGCAGTTAAACCAACAGGCTTTTGATGAGACATATCAAAATATACAAAAAATGAGTACTTGGGATGTGGTAATGAATGATTTCTTAAGAAAAGTTATACCGGGATTGTTCTTTACAATTTTAATTTCGATAATTTTAAAAAGAACTTTAAACTCTTGATCGTCATGGATACAACTTCAACTCCATTTGCTAGTGCTGCTAAGGCAGGCGTTTATATCGGGCTGATTATGGTAATAATCAGCCTATTGATGTATTTTATCGATTACACCATTTTAGCCTCTTTTTGGTTTGGTATTTTTGCTTTGATTTTATTTTTCGGTCTGATTCTCTATGCTGGATTTAACTTTCGGAAAGCCAGTGGAGGCTTTTTAGATTATGGAGCTGCCTTTCAGTTCGCATTTGTCACCCTGATAGTTTGCGGTGTTATTTCTACCTTGGGAAACATATTGTTGTATCAGGTAATTGACCCCCAACTTCCGGAACTGCTCGTAGAAAGTCAGCTGGAATCAATGTTGTCCATGATGGACGGCTTTGGAGCGGGAGATAACATGACAGGGGACCAGCTGGATGAAATGCGCAAAGGGCTAGAGGCGAATTATACCCTAACCGGGCAGGTGAAAAGTTTTGGGATAGGACTAATCCTTTATGCCATCTTGTCCCTTATCCTTGCTGCCATAATTAAAAAGAAAGACACTTCATTGGACTACTAATTTTGAATGCTACAATTATCCATTGTCATACCAGTTTACAATGAAGATGAATCCCTGCCGGAATTGACGGCTTGGATTCAAAGAGAAATGGAAATTCATCGCTATACCTACGAGGTGATCTTGGTGAGTGATGGTAGTGCGGATCGATCTTGGTCCGTGATTAAGCAGTTGGCATGCCAGGATCCGAGGATTAAAGGTGTCGAATTTATCCGTAATTACGGTAAGTCCGCTGCTTTGGATGTTGGCTTCTCAAAAGCACAAGGTGAAGTGGTCGTTACCTTGGATGCCGATTTGCAAGATTCACCGGAGGAAATTCACCCGCTTTACGAAATGATCACCAAGGAAGGGTACCACATGGTGTCGGGTTGGAAAAGGAAACGGCACGACCCGATCAGTAAAACCATTCCTTCCCGCTTCTTCAATGCGGTCACCCGCCTGATATCCGGCATACAGCTTCATGATTTTAATTGTGGTTTAAAAGCCTACCAAAACAAGGTGGTCAAAAACATTCATATATACGGGGAAATGCACCGGTACATCCCTTTGATAGCAAAGTGGGAAGGATTTGGCCGGATAGGTGAGAAGGAGGTAGTTCATAGTCCAAGAAAATATGGCTATACGAAATTTGGAATTGAACGCTATATTAACGGGTTTCTGGATTTGATATCTGTTTCATTTGTCAACCGGTATAAGAAAAAACCCATGCATTTTTTTGGTGCGTTGGGTACCATCTCATTTATTTCAGGCTTCATCATCACACTCAAACTCATAATTGAGAAAATTACTGGATTGAATAAGGGGATACCTGTAAGGGAAATCACGGATCAGCCGCTGTTTTTTCTGGCCTTAGTTGCCCTAATCGTTGGGGTACAGTTGTTTTTGACTGGATTCTTGGCTGAGATGTTGACCTCAACCAACTCCCGTAGATCGGACTACACCATTTCAGAGGAGATAAACCTAATGGAATAATGTTTTTTTCCATCATCATTCCTGTTTTTAACAGACCCGACGAAGTCGTGGCGTTACTCGAAAGCATTTGCTTTCAGGACATACACCTACTTGAGGTAATTGTTGTTGAAGATGGATCCACCCTAAGTTGCGGGGAGCGAATAGCCTCTTTTGGCGAAAGACTAAGCCTTAGATATGTGTCCCAGGAAAATACGGGTCAGGGATTTGCCCGAAATCGTGGCATTTCCCTTGCCAGGGGAGACTTTTTTATTTTCTTCGATTCAGATTGCGTCTTGCCAGAAGGGTATTTTGTAGCTTTGGAAAAGGCGATACAGTCTAGAAATCTCGATGCTTTTGGCGGTCCGGATGATGCAGGGGCAGGATTCTCTGCTTTTCAAAAAGCCATGAATTTCAGCATGACTTCTTTTTGGACTACGGGGGGTATTAGGGGCAAATTGAAGGATGCTACAAAATTTCAGGCACGGGGATTCAACATGGGGTTTTCCCGTACCGTATTTGAACGGATTGGAGGCTTTATTGATCCAAATATGGCCGAGGATATTGAGATAAGTATGCGGATCAAAAAGGCTGGATTCCGGTTGGAGTTGGTCAAAGATGCGTATGTATTTCACCACAGAAAAAACACGTTTGTTTCCTTTTTAAAGCAGAGCTTTCAATTTGGCAGAAATAGGGTGCATATTTCCACCTATCATCCCGACGCGGTTCGGTTGGTACACATCTTACCTGCACTTTTTTTATTGGGCTTGTTGGCATTGCCTTTTTTCTTTCTTCTATCTCCCAGCATGTGGAAAATAGTGGCAGCGGTATATTTAAGTTGGGTTCTCGGGGTTTTGGTTTCCGCTACACTGACCAGTGGATCTGCATACATTGGTATCTTGTCTTTGGTTACATCCATTGGACAGCTAGGCGCTTATGGAGCCGGATTTATGAGACAGTGCTTTTTCCGTTAATCTTGCACATCCTGATTGACTTGCGAAATCCCCGTTTTTTAATTTAGGGGTTATTCAATAGGAAGTGGATTGTCGGTTCCTTTTCTGCAAAAAAACACAGTTTCCTTTTTAGGCAACCCATGCCTTTGGATCAACTCATCCGGAAGGGTGTTGACAAAGGAATCTTCCTCAATCTGTAGACCGGATTGGCGAAGACGTGCCGCATAGTCTTTGCCGTATTTCCGCACATGATCCCGTTGCCCAAAGATCTTTTCGCGGTCGACGGGATTCGTGATGGAAGGATCCTCAATTGTCTTTTCCAAGTCATATACCGGCGATTGGATGATTCCCCAGCCTCCCTTTTTCAAAACCCTGTTAATTTCCTTACACGCTGCAATGTCATCGGTGACATGCTCGAGTACATGGTTACAAAAAACCACATCAAAACTTTCCCGGTCAAAGGGAATGTGATGGATGTCCATTTTTACCTGTGCCAATGGGGATTCCAAATCGGCAGTGATGTATTCCAAATTGGGCAATGCCCCGAATCTATCAATGAAACAAAGCTCGGGGGCAATATGCAATACCTTTAAATGATCTCTAAAAAATCCAGTTTTTTCGGATAAATAGAGCCACATCAGCCGGTGTCTTTCCAAGGCAAGGCAGTGTGGACAGAGTGCATTTTCCCTGGCTTTCCGACCATAGGGCAAAAATTTCTTAAGCTTATGCCCACATACATTGCACGATACGTTATCACCTTGATAAAAAACAGCAGCTCCCCTCAAAAATAAATGGCTGAATAGCTGTAGGTATTTGCGTGGTATATGGCGTATTGTCCAACTAATAAGTTGCTTCATGGGAAAACATTCAGTAAAATTTTAATTGCAAGTTACGGATACTTTGAAAATAATTTATCTTCAATCGGGTAACCATGCCATATGGCTGCGAATTTATGCCAGTGGTGAAATAAAATGCTTATTGGGTGAGTTTTTGGCATTGAAAAGTTTAAATTTGTAAATATAAATTGCAATTTGATGAACAAGAACCTATTATATGTTGCCATTGGGAGTATTATAGTGATCGTCATTTTATATTTTTCTTTGGGATCCAGTGGTCCGGGAGGCATCCATGACATCACTGCGTCCGTTATGCAGGGCAAGTTTAAAGTAGAAATTACCACCACCGGAGAGTTGGAAGCTCTCCGATCTGTTCAGGTCTTTGGTCCAAATGATGCCCGGAGATTTCGGATAGGAAGCTTTACCATCGACAAAATGGTTGATGAGGGGACGGTAGTTAAAGAAGGTGATTTTATCTGCTCCCTAGACAAAACGGAGTTGTATGGCAGACTGGAGGATAAGCGACTCGACTTGGAGCAGACCAAAGCTCAATTTGAACAAATTCAGTTGGATACGTCGCTCAACCTTAGGCAGGAAAGGGATAATATTCTAAATATGGAATATATAGTGCAGGAAAAGGAACTGATCCTTGAGCAATCGCAATATGAACCGCCTGCCATTGTCAAGCAAAATCAATATAATTTTGAGAAAGCCAAGCGTGAACTTGAACAAGCTGGTGAAAGGTATCGAATCAAGTCCCTCCAGGAGCGGGCTAGAATGATTGAAATTGGTGCCAAGCTTCGCGAAGCACAGCTGGAAGTGAATCAAATGATAGATGTGTTGGATAAGTTTGTCGTGAAGGCTCCCCAAGATGGCATGGTTATCTATGTGACCGACAGGGGGGTCAAAGTGAGAGAAGGCTCTCAAATCAGCTCTTGGAATCCTGTGGTAGCCACTCTTCCGGATCTTACTACGATGCAGAGTATTACCTATATCAATGAAGTGGATATAAGGAGAATAAATATAGGACAGGAAGTTGAAATTGGATTGGATGCCTTCCCGGATAAAAGATTCACGGGCAAAGTGACCAAAGTGGCCAATGTCGGTCAGCAACGTCCAAACTCTGACGCCAAGGTATTTGAGGCAATCATACGGGTAAATGAAAGCGATGAGCTCCTTCGACCCTCGATGACCACAAGCAATGCCATCATTGCGGATGAACTGAATGATGTAATGTACATTCCCCTGGAAGCGATCAACGTGGAAAATGACAGTATCAATTACGTCTATTTGAAAAACGGGGTAAAGCAAGAAGTATTGATGGGGCTAACCAATGCCAATGACGTTGTCATCGAAAAAGGATTGAATCCCGGAGATAAAGTATATCTTTCCACGCCTGGCTGGGGTGATAATTTAGAGGTGAAATTGTTGGAAGAATTGAATGGAAAGAGAAACTTGGATATGGATGCCCCTAGAGTTACCGCTGACATAAGTCAGGGGTTGTTAAAAGAAACACTTGAGTAATTTTTTGAAGGGATTAGAAAAATCCAATAGACATATTATGTTGAATGAGAGATTATTGGCGAATTTTTACATAGCATTTGAAGCAGTAGTAGCAAATAAGTTGCGCTCCCTGTTGACCGCCTTGGGTATAATTTTTGGGGTTGCCGCCGTAATTGCTATGTTGGCGATTGGCAATGGGGCACAGCAGGAGATTATGGAGCAAATTAAGCTTGTCGGTGTAAATAATATTGTTGTTACCCCAATCGTAGAGCAAGTCGAAGAAACGGTTGATGAAACTTCCAGCCTCGATCAGGAACGGGGAAAATTTTCCCCCGGATTAAAGCTTCTAGATGTTGATGCGGTGCTTAAAACTATTCCCGGTATAAAGAAAATCAGTCCGGAGATCGTATTTGACACCTATATTGTTAAGAGTGGATTTCGCCGTTCTGCTAAATTGGTAGGCGTTACTCCGGCCTATTTCGATGTGTTGGACTTCAGGCTAAATGAAGGCCGAATGTTTAGTGAGAAGAATTTGGCAAAAGGCGATGCCGTATGTATCATAGGCAGAAGCGTACAGAGTAAGTTTTTTCCCAAAGAAAATCCCATAGGAAAAAAAATCAAAAGTGGCAATCAATGGTTGGAAGTAATTGGTATTCTCGAGGAAAGGTTGGTTTCAGAATCCAGCATTTCCAAATTGGGAATTAGAGACTTCAATATGGATGTGTATATTCCCATTCAGACCATGTTGGTCCGCTATAAAAACAGGGACCTGGTCACCGGTTCGTCATTGATGAGTGAAGAAAACCAATCTGGCAGTTCGAATTACCACCAGATTGACAAATTAGTCGTACAGGTGGAAGAAAGCGGATTTCTTACCCCTACCGCAGAGGTGATTTCCAAACTTTTGGAGAGGCGACATTTTAATGTGGTAGATTTTGAAATCACTATACCGGAGCTACTTTTAAAGCAACAACAACGCACCCAAAATATTTTCAATATTGTATTGGGGGCAATAGCAGGTATTTCTTTATTGGTAGGCGGTATAGGGATTATGAACATCATGTTGGCGTCCGTGATGGAAAGAATAAAAGAAATAGGACTAAGACTTTCGTTGGGAGCAAAAAAATCCGATATTGTGAATCAGTTTCTGTTTGAAGCTGTAATGATAAGCGTTTCCGGGGGGATCATAGGGGTGATTTTAGGTATCATATTGGCACATTTGGTGTCAACTTTTGCCGAATTCCCTACCATTATTACCATGTCGTCGATTATTCTGTCCTTTGGGGTGGCAGCTACGGTGGGATTGGTGTTTGGAATTGCCCCTGCCCGGAGAGCCGCAAGCCAGGATCCTATAACTTCTTTGCGATATGAATAACAAACTTGTACTAAGCTTCCCAATCTTTTTCTTCTTGACCTTTTTTACGAACTACGGTCAGGAGACAGTTAGTTTTACGCTTCAGGACATCATTGCCCGGGCAAAATCCCAGTCGCCGGCTTCCCTTCAAGCCGAAACACGAAGAGAAAATCGGTATTGGAGGTATAGGTTATACCAGTCCGATTACAATCCGCAGCTTCGGTTATCGGGAACTGTTCCAAGTTACAGACAAGAATTCAGCAACGTCCAGCAGCCAGATGGTTCCATAGAATTCAGGGAGGTCCGCCAGAATCTGATGGATTTGGAATTGGGGCTTGTGCAGGAAATAGCAGCTACCGGAGGAAGGATATCTGTCAACAGCAGTACCAACCGATTTGACAACTTCCTTGCCTTGCCGGGTAACCCCCAGACCAGGTGGAGCGGGGTACCCATGAATGTACGCATGTTTCAACCAATTTTCGCCTTCAATCCGCTCAAATGGGATCGGAAAATCGAGCCTTTGATTTACGAGGAAAGTAGGAGGGGGTATGTGGAAGAAATGGAGGCAATTTCGCAACGGGTATCTGAGATGTTCTTTGATTATTTGGTAGCGCAGGTAAGTCTGGATATTGCGACCAAAAACCTGAATAATTCAGAGGGAATACTTAAGATAGAGCGGGGAAGGTATAATATTGGAACTACCTACGAAGATAAACTGCTACAGGTGGAGCTTCAGGTATTAGAGGCTAAACAAGACTTGGCTAGAGCAAGGTTGCAGATGGAGACGAATTCTCTCCGGCTAAAATCCTACGTCGGGCTAAATGAATCGCTGGGTCTTATATTAATTCCGCCAGCGGAAATTCCGGCCTTTTCAATCGATGTGGAAGAGGCCATTGACTTTGCCTTTCAAAATAGGTCCGACGCACTCAATTTTGAAAGGCAACGGCTTGAAGCTGAAAGTGATGTCGCCCAAGCCCGCGGTCAACGGTTCCAGATGAACCTGAATGCCAGTTATGGGTACAATAATGCGGCATTTGCCTTAAATGATCTTTATGTAAACCCCAATACCCAGGCACTGGTGAGCCTGGGGTTTCAAGTTCCTGTTTTGGATTGGGGCAGGAATAAGGCCCGAATGAGCCAAGCAAAGGCCGATCAAAAGCTGGTCAATTATACCGTAGATCAAGAGATTATCAATTTTGAGCAGGAGGTATTTACCAAGGTAAAGAACTTCGAGATGCTGCGGGACCAGATCGAAATCACCGAGCTTTCGGATCAGGTCGCCGACAAACGCTATGAGATTTCCTACAGGAGATATCAAAATGGCAATGTTACCATTACTGATTTGGGTATTGCCCAGCAGGAAAAGGATCAGAACCGACGGAACTATATAGAGTCGCTTCGTGAATTTTGGACGGCCTATTACGAGATGCGCGCACTTACCTTGTATGATTTTGAAAATAAGCAACAATTGTATACCGCAGGTCCGCCTGCCAAATAAAACAGTTGAATTGACTCATGATAAATGTAACCTGTGCAATCATTTTTCATGAAGGTTTGATTTTGGCCGTTCAGCGTGGGCCAAGTCAGGATATGGCCGGAATGTGGGAATTTCCCGGAGGAAAGGTGGAACAGAATGAATCTGAGGAGGCGTGTTTGATCCGTGAAATTATGGAAGAGCTAGGTCTGGAAATTCAACTGGACAAGCGGCTTGCCTGCGTTGAACATGACTACAAAACATTCAAAATCCGTTTAATTCCTTATTCAGCCTCCATTTTGAAAGGGGAAATACACCTGTATGAACACCAAGCCTACAAATGGCTTTCTATAGATAGACTGGATTCAGTCAATTGGGCGGCTGCTGACTGGCCGATTGTTTGCCAGCTGCAAGAGAGTAGGAAACAAAGCAGCATAGATCTGGGATAGAGATGTTAAAATCTTATTCTCACGGCGTTTATTTATTGGGAAGATAGTAATTAAAAATTTTTATTTGCCTGATAATCAATTGTGTGGTTTTTTTATTAATTTGTGTGAGATTTTTAATTATAACCCCTTCACATATGGAAACCAACCAAATAATGCCGGAAGATAATTCTTCCAAACCTCAGTTTACAGGCAGGAGGCTAGTTATGATGAGGTCAGATGCCAGCAACAAAAACATCAGTGATGAAGCAAATAAGGTATCCTTAAGGCTTGCTTTTTCAAGTGATTATAAAAATAATGAACAAGATTATGTCCAGGCATTCAATGATGCGGATGGAATTGTTTTTGAAAAATTCGGTGTTGCAGTCATCAATGACCATCATAAAGATGAGCTCAGTGAGCTCACAAGTGCAGCGCAGGCCAGGAAAGTTTTTTTGTATGATGAACCGGAAAGATACCTCTATACCTTAGCCTCAAATCCGTTGGCAACCATGGGGAAAAGCCTATGGGAGTTTATCTGTTCGATATTTGGAAAAAGAACAGATCGAATTCCGGATATAAGACCGGGGGATCCTACTCCCATGCCCTTACCTGATTCCTTTGCTGACAATACGGCTTATTATTGGGGGATTCAGGCTGTTCGCCTGCTTGCCAATAGTTATTCCGGCAAAGGGGTTAAAATAGCCATATTGGACACCGGGGTCAATGAGACGCATCCGGATTTTCCCGGTCGAGGAATAGTTTCCAAATCTTTTATAGCCAATGAAACTGTTAACGACCTAAATGGACACGGGACACATTGCGTGGGAAATGCGGCAGGATATATACGGGGAGACAGCGGAATTCGCTATGGGGTGGCAAGTGAAGCCTCTATTTATGTTGGTAAGGTACTGTCAAATGCAGGATCTGGATCAGACAGTGGAATTTTGGCAGGGATGGAATGGGCAATGGACAGTGGTTGTAAGGTGATTTCCATGTCTCTTGGAGCATCTGTCCAGCCGGGTCAAGCTTATTCCAGAATCTATAATGATATTGCAAAATCAGCACTCGAACAAGATACTTTGATCATCGCGGCGGCTGGAAATGACAGCCGAAGGTCTCAGGGAATAATTCAGGCTGTCAACCATCCTGCCAATTGCCCGAATATCATGGCAGTGGCTGCCATGGACAGGTTTCTGAAAGTGGCGGATTTTTCATGTGGATCGGTCAATAAAGACAGTGGTCAGCTTGTGGATATTGCGGGACCGGGCGTAGCTGTTTTCAGTTCTTATAAAAATCCCCAGCTATACGCTTCTCTTAGCGGAACCTCCATGGCGACACCCTTTGTGGCAGGGGTGGCTGCACTTCTTTGGTACAAAAATCCCAATGCTACTCCGAAGGAAATCTGGGATATGCTTAAACAACAAGCGAGACCTGTGTCTCTTTCTATCGACGATGTAGGAGCAGGCTTAGTTCAAGTCCCCAAATAGTTTTTAGACAATAATATAGCCATGAATAATCAACCTGTAAATTTTATAGCATCTGTGGAGCCCTCGGAACGGTTTCAAATTCAAGCCGTAGCCGACAGATTGAGAGAAAAAGGATGTCAGATCACAAATATTTTGAAAATAACGGGAATAATTACAGGATGTAGTTCTGGCAATGAATCCAGTTTGGAGGAGCTTAAAGTCGTCGGAATCCGATACATTGAAGAAGATAGAGAAGTGGGGGCAATCTGAAAAAAGACAGTAATCCGGACAAAGAATTGGGCG
>JBBQXZ010000144.1:0-11791 GCA_038209145.1 Cytophagales bacterium
GATGATTTGGGAGAATTGCATGAGTGTAAAGATAGGGAGAGTTCATTTGGTGCGGAAGCAGTTTTACCGCAAAACCTTGCAGGAACGAGGGTTATACCGCCTGTACTGGAAGCTTTTGCCACGGAGAAAAGAATAAACAGCAGTCAGGCGGCCTGTCGCTTTTGTACCCATAAACTGTAATAATCGAGTAGGAAGTAAGGGATTATTTCCCTTACTGTCCTCTCACACCACCGTACGTGCCGTTCGGCATACGGCGGTTTGTTAAAATAATGATGTCTGTTTCTCTTGAGTTATCCGATTGTACGTGTTTTGGAAACCAACATAGCCTTCTCTTGTAAAGAAAGTGTTATTGAGCGTGGTGCAAAGTATTGGGCTATGTGCCATTCGGCAGTAAGACTTACTACTGTTACCCCACTGGTAAGACTTTTGTTTGCTTGCACCTAATTTCAACAGGTTGGCTACTCTGGTTCTACAGTTTTTCCATTCTTTCCATAAGCCCATTCGTAGTCTTGTTCTTACGCCTTCATCGAGGTGTTCCATTAAGGATTTAGCTTTGGCTAGCGAAAAATAATTAACCCATCCTTGTATGATTGGTTGTATTTTCAGTAGTTTCTGCTTTGTATTACTGCCATTACTTCGTGCAGTAACTTCCTTGGTTTTCTCTTTGATGCGTTTAATAGATTTCTTCGCTATTCGGATTTCCCATTTACCCTTTGATTGATAAAATGAAAAACCCAACAGCGTGCTTTCTACCGGACGGCTGACTTTATTTTTCTCTTTGTTTACTTTTAGCTTTAGGCTTTCTTCTATGTATTGGGTGATGCCTGACAAGACTCGTTGGGCCGATTTCTCACTCTTTACATAAATGCTACAGTCGTCTGCATATCTTACAAAACTATGACCCCGACTGTTTAATTCTTTGTCGAGTTCATCAAGGATAATATTCGATAATAGCGGACTTAGCGGACTGCCTTGTGGGGTGCCTTCTGTTCGTTGGCTCACTACGCCGCCTTCCATTATGCCACTGCGTAGATATTGGCGGATGAGCCGCAGCGTGGGCTTATCTGTTACTTTTCGCATCAGCAGGCTCATCAGTTTATCGTGGTTTACCTTATCAAAGAACTTTTCTAAATCCAGTTCAATTACATGCTCTTTCCCTTCGTTCAGAAAGGTTTGAGCTTGCACTACGGCTTGGTGGGCATTCTTGCCAGGCCGAAAACCATAGCTGAATGCTGAAAATGTGGGTTCGTAAAACTGGTTTAGCCACTGGCTGATTGCCTGCTGTAATAAGCGGTCTATTACCGTGGGTATTCCTAACATTCTTACACCGCCCTGCGGTTTGGGTATTTCTACTTTCTTTACAGGACTTGGTTCGTACATGCCTGCTGTTACGCTTTGACGTAGCTCTTGGTAGTGGACGTTCAGGTAGTCACGAAGTTTATCGGTCTGCATACCATCAATGCCGCCTACACCCTTATTACGCTCTACTTGCAATAGGGCTTTTTCAAGGTTATGTCTGTTCATAATTTCTTCAAGCATACTTCACTAACTTTTAATCTACAGGGGTACTTTGTTACTGTTTCACCGATAGGCTAAACTCCTCCTGCATTTTACTGTCAGGTACTGCCCTATCCTCGTACAGGTAGTTCGCTAATGTGTTTCGGTTTTCAGTGCTTTTTCCGTAAAACATTGTAATGCTGTTCCCTTACTTTAACATTCAGTCCTTCGTGTTTGGGTGAGGCTTCCGATTTTTTTTTTTTTTTCGGCTCGTTTCCACTCTACTACGACCTCGGCTGACTACTGGTAATACCAATCAGCATCGCTGCTGATGTTGCCGCTTCAACACTCGCTCGTATCTCCGCCAGCTTATTAACAGTTCTCTCAGGGTAAGCCCATTCGCTTTCTATTCATGTAGCCTCTTCATTTACATTTATGTGTTCTGTGCAGTATAGGGCTTTTGTTTCTTTGGCAACATCACCCACACATACCTGCCTTATATGAAGTTTCTGTTCGTAGGCTCGAATATTTGCCGCCAGCTTCTTTCAGACCTGCCTGCCGGCCAGGCAGGTTCGCAGTCGCCTGCAGCTTGCCCCGCCTTAGCGGGGACACCCTTGCTATTGGCTAACGATAAGTACTGCAACTCTCGCTCGGGACTTGCACCCTATAGCATTATGACCATGCCTGACACACAAAAATAAAGGAGCAATTTCTTGCTCCTTTATCGGTAAATAGTTGGTTTAGTAAATTTACTCTCTATTGCCAAAGAAAATGAAGGCATAGTATGCCAATGTTGCCAACGAAGCGATTGCCGCTACCACATAGGTCATTGCAGCCCATTTCAGTGCGTCTTTTGACATGCCATACTCCTGAGAAGTTACCACATTCCGCTGCTGAACCCAGGCAAGTGCCCTACGACTTGCATCAAATTCCACAGGAAGCGTGACCAGCGAAAACAAGGTCAAGACCCCATAGGAACCCACCACTATAATGCCAACTACCTCATAAGGTAAGCCAAATAAGGCAAGTCCACCAAACAAGGCCGCTATTAGCACGATGTTCAAGATTTTTCCGCTTGCATTCTGAATGGGGACTAACGTGGATCGCAACTGCAACCAGGAATAAGAGGTAGCATGTTGCACGGCGTGACCGCATTCATGGGCTGCTACAGCTGTAGCAGCTGCATTTCTTCCATAATATACATCCGGACTCAAGTTGACTGTTTTGTCCATCGGGTTGTAATGGTCCGATAATTGGCCTTCGACACTATTTACCCGCACATTGCGTATATTGTGATCTGCGAGCATGAGTTCCGCTATCTCCTTACCGGACAAGTTTGCCTTTAGGGCTACTTGGGAATACTCCCTGAATTTACTTTTTAATCTACTACTTACGGCATATCCAAGTATGCCAAATACTACTACAATTAGAATCAGTATCATTGCGGTTTGTTTTTAATAATTCTCTTTACGTAACTACTTGTTTTCAGGTTTAACTTTCCATGTTAATTTTGCCAAAATCACCGAACTGACTATACCAATCAGCAGTATGGTTAACACCTGAGAGCCATGAACGATTATGGCAAATATCTTGCCCTCTTCCTCCACAATGCCATAGAACATCAAGATAAATGCCACTAAGGCATGAAAGGTTCCTATACCTCCCTGTACTGGAACGACCATACCTATACTTCCCATCACCATGACCATCAGCACAGAAGATGGACTCAGGGCGGCTGTACTGGGTACACCTATGGCCACAAAATACATCATGGCGTAATAGATGATCCAAATCGAAAGCGTTGAAAACCAAAAAGTGGCCGGGTTTTTCAAGTCTGACACACTTTTTATTCCCCGGACAAATTGTCTTAAAAATTGACGGAAATTCAGCAATTTGCCGCTTGATTTAAATCGAAGGTAAAGCCAGTACATAAAGCCAAAAAATACCAAAAGAATGGTAGCCAAGTAGGGCAACCATTCCATAAGACTTGTTTTAAGTTGTTCCAAATCCACCAAACTTTCCAGCAAATCCAGAAATACGGCCCTTTCCAGTAAAAAGGCAAGTAGCATAGTCCCCAGCATGCACACCATATCAACGGTACGTTCCACCACGACCGTACCAAAAAGGCTTCCCATTGGGATTCCATTCGTTCGCTTTAGCGCACCGCACCTGGCAACTTCTCCGGCTCTGGGTACAATAAGGTTGATCAAATAACCGAACATCAAAGCACAGAACACACGGGTAGTCGGAAAAGGTTGATTTTCTACTGCTTCTATAAGTAACTTCCACCGCCAGGCCCGAATCCAATAGCCAATCAGGGATATGACAACTGAGGCACCTATCCAAAGAAATGAAGTCTGTAAAAGTGCCTGCTTTATTTGATCAATGGCAATGTCCTTGTACAGAAACCAGAAAATCCCCAGTGCCAATAGCAGAGATACCACCACTTGTGCGAATTGTCGGAGAGAAAGATTCACCTTAAATCAATCTATTCCACTCGTCAGGAAAAATTATTACAGGCTGGTGACCCTTTGCTTCCTCGGCATCCATGGAGCAATAGGATATAATAATGACAATATCACCGACTTGCGCTTTTCTTGCCGCAGGCCCGTTGAGGCAAACTTGTCCACTTCCCCTTACTCCTTTGATAACATAGGTTTCAAGGCGTTCCCCATTATTGATGTTGACGATTTGAACTTTCTCGTTTTCTATCAAATTTGCCGCATCCATCAGATCTTCATCTATGGTGATACTGCCTACGTAGTGCAGTTCGGCCTGGGATATTTTTACACGGTGTATTTTCGACTTTAATAGTTGGATTTGCATGGAAAAGGAATGATAGTATATCAATCAACTTAACAGAATATTATCGATAAGTCGAATATTCCCCACGTAAGCTGCTATACAAATAGCCTGAGCGCGTTGAGAATTTATTTTGGTGGCAACCGTAAAATCCCGGACATTGACCAATTCCAGGTATTCAAGACGGATCAGCGATTTTTGTGCGATCAGGGATGTTGCCCTATTTCTGATATCCAACCAAGAGAAGCCATTTATAAGTTCAGTTTTGGAGAACTGCAGACTTTGGTATAGAACGACGGCCTCTTGTCTTTCGGTCTCATTTAGCCTTCGGTTTCGGGAGGAAAGGGCAAGACCGTCATTTTCCCTTACAGATGAAATCATGGATATCTCCAAGTCAAAGTGTAGATCACAAACAAGTTGGCGAATTATGCTTACTTGTTGCAAATCCTTTTGCCCGAAATACGCAACTTCCGGAGACACTAAGTGAAAAAGTTTGGCCACTATTATTGCCACACCACTGAAATGATTGGGCCTAAATTTCCCCTCCAAGGTGTTTTCAAGGAGTGGGAAATGGATGGAAAGACCTTTCGACTGGGGATACATTTCCTCCACCTCAGGAACAAAGGCAATGTCAACACCCTCACCCCTGAGCAATGCCAGATCCGCATCCAGCGACCTCGGGTAACTTTCAAGATCCCTCAAATTGTTAAATTGTGCCGGATTGACAAAAATGCTTACAACTGTCAGGTCATTTTCGGCCTTGGATCTTTTTACCAGCGCCAAGTGACCTTTATGAAGCGCGCCCATGGTAGGCACAAGTCCGATTCGCTTTTGTGCCAGGTTAAAAGGCTTCAAAACCAATTTTAATCTAGGAATTAGATTGATTATGTCCAATTTTAGAAGGGTTCCATTTAGCAAAATAGCTCCAAAAGTATATTAATAAAAACAAAAACCATGGCTTTTCGCAATTTTTTTTGTAAATTTGTAGTCCCTTTATATCCCTTAACAAAATACATGCGATATGTCCAAACTCCGTATCTTATACGTAGCAAGTGAAATCAACCCTTTCTTACAAACTTCTGAAGTCGCAAACTTTATTAGAGCCCTTCCTCAAGCCATGCAGGAAAAAGGAATGGAAATACGTATCCTTGTTCCCAGATTTGGATTAATCAACGAACGTAAGAACAGATTACATGAGGTGGTGAGGCTGTCAGGAATAAATATTTCCGTTGGTGAAGAAGAAAAGCCACTGATTATCAAAGTGGCCTCCATTCCCAATGCGAAGTTACAAGTTTATTTTATAGACAACGAAGACTATTTTCAGCGTAAAAGCGTTTTCTTTGACAAGCAGAATAAGTTTTATGAAGACAATGATGAAAGAGCTATTTTCTTCTGTAAAGGTGTAATAGAAACAGTCAAAAAATTAGGCTGGGCTCCCGACGTAGTTCACTGTAATGACTGGATGACCAGCCTCATACCGCTGTATCTCAAAACCACCTACAAAAATGAACCCTTATTTAAAGACACAAAATCCGTATTCGCTATTTATAATAACGGATTTAGTCATAAATTTGGCGATGATCTGTTCGATAAAATCAAAATGGTCGATATCGACGACACGTTATTAGCTCCATTGAAATCTAAAGACTACGAGGGTTTCTTGAAGTTGGGAACTGCCTACGCCGATGTTGTTATCAGAGGTGAGGATACCACTGGCACATTTACCCATTTAATAGAAGAATCATCAAATAAAGACAGGAGATTTGAAATCAACAGTGAAGAAGAAGAACAGCTTTTCGAAAGTTATTACAATATTTACACAGAGCTTGCCGGTTAAACTGGCAGTTTCTTTATTCCTAATTTTAAATTTGGCAGGATCGTGTTCGGATCCATCAGAAATCGGACTCGTTCTTGATCCAAATAGCAATCAAATAGGGGTTTTCTATACAGAAATACCCCTTTCTGCTTCTATGGTTCTTTATGACTCTTTCAACACAACAAGTCAGGGCCGTTTGGTGATTGGAGGAGATGTGGATGCGTTTTTTGGAAGCACAGAGTCAATTGGGTATAGCAGGCTTTCTTTCAACCCCAATGCCGCCAAACCAAATAGTGAGGCTATTTTTGATTCTGCCAAGTTTACGATAAATGTTCAGGCTACGGACGGAATTGAATTCGGTGCTCCCAAAAGTTATCAGGTGCACAGGTTGATGGAGCCTATTCGGGACACTTCATATTATAATTTCAGCCAACTTCGGTTTTCGGAGGAAACGATTGCAGAAGGTTCTTTTATCATAAAGCCCGACACTGCCAATTTTCTGATCATGGATGTGAAAGCAGACATGGCTCTCGAGTTCTTTGAAAAATTGACGACCAATAACCCTGTTTTTTCAAACATCTTTACATTCAGGGATTATTTTCCCGGCATAGCGATTACCGGAAACGTAGCCGATAATGCCAATATTTCGGCCGCAGTAGGTAATGGAACAGGAATGATACTCTATTATCACTACGCTAATGATACCGTGTCAAGGACTTATCCCATCAATACGATTCAATCCCGACATTTTAACCAAGTCAAGAATGACAGGTCAGGAACACCGACTGCCATCATGACTGAGCGCGGAGTAGCCTATGAGATTCCTGGTGATATGGTTGGCGGAAAGGCCAACTTGGGCATGTTTGTGAAAATTGATACTAGTCCGATAGAAAGCTTCCTAGATTCTTTAGAAAATATCACCTTCAATCAAATTTTGATGGAGGTCGGACCGATAGCAGAATATCCCGAATTTAAGCGTCCCACAACCAACATGGTCTTGTATTTTGCTTCTGATAACAATAGACTCTACACCCGTTTTGACGGTGCCGTTATTTCCGTGCAGTCCGATAATGCCAGCCAAACGAATATTGATCAGAATGGAAATGTAGTTCCTTCTACGGGAAGCCAAAATTCGCTGTCACTAAACACAGAAACCAGGTTATTTAGAAATCAGGTAACCTCATATATCAATGCCATCTATAGAAATGGTTTAATCAGAACAGATTTGTTTTTATATCCGAATTTCCCCAGCACACCAAACAACCCCGTAGGTTCGGATGAATCCAAAAGGACTTTGCGACAGTATAAGGTAAATAAAAACCTGATCATGCTTAAACTCTTCTACACCCGCGTTCGATAATCCCATTGATGGCAATCCTTAGACTTTCTTAAATGCCACGGCAGCCCAGTTATTTCTAATTTGTTGACGAACTGTCACCAAGTGAAGTAATTGGGCTTTATGCATCAAGTCCAGTGTGTCATGCTCATAAAACCCGCTTATCAGCAACATGCCTTCGGGGCTTAAAATACGGGCATATTGGTCCATTTCATCAAGCAATACATTTTTATTGATATTGGCCAATACCAAATCATAAGGTCCATGGGGAGATACTTCCCTTATAGTTCCCAAACCCATCCGGAGGTTCATCAATCCGTTGAGGCTAAAATTCTCGTCGCCATTATCGACACACCAATCGTCTATATCGAAGGCTTCCACAGATGCTGCTCCCAACTTATGCGCCATAATGGCTAAGATACCTGTTCCTGATCCCACATCAAGTACGGTCTTCCCCGCCACTTGCAGTTCCAATAAAAATTCCAACATGAGATGCGTGGTCGCATGATGGCCTGTACCAAAAGACATTTTTGGATTGATGATGATTTCGTGGGCGAAATCAGCTCGGCCCGGATGAAATGACGCCCGTACATATACTTCCTTCCCCACCATGATGGGGTCATAGTTTTTCTCCCATTCCTCATTCCAATTGATTCGGGGCATCAACTCGGTTGTAACCGTGAGCGCAGTCTGGGTGGCATATTTTCCGATCACCTCATCCAATGCGGCCTGGTCTAAGAGACCTTCCTCCACATAAGCCTCAATTCCCTGTGGAGACTCCATAAACGAATCAAAACCAATATCAGCCAATTCAGCCATCAAAATTTCTCCATATGCTGGCAAACAGGTAATCTTACAGACAATGTAATTCATGGTAGCGGATTGAAACGTTTAAAATGAACAAAGGCTAGGCAGTGTCACCCGACTTTACACGAGAGGGAAATCACCTGCCAAGCCTAGAAGTTTGTTGTGTGATAAAATTTTAAAAGGAGTTGACTATGTCCACAAAATCCCTGGATTTCAGGGATGCTCCGCCAATCAGACCACCGTCCACATCTGCTTTGCCAAATATATCGCGGGCATTGTCAGGCTTACAGCTTCCTCCATATAAAATGGATATCCCATCCGCAATGGCTTGCCCGTAGTTAGAAGCCAGGTGTTTGCGAATAGCAGCGTGCATTTCCTGTGCTTGATCAGAAGAGGCGGTGCGGCCTGTTCCAATGGCCCATATGGGTTCGTAGGCCAAAACAATTTGTTGGATTTCAGTTTCACTTAATCCGAATAATCCAGCTGTAAGTTGCTCGGTGACATAGGCCTCCTGTGTATTTGCTTCCCGGATTTCGAGAGGCTCTCCACAGCAGAAAATTGGTGTCAGGCCGTTTTCCAGAGCCAGCTTTACTTTTGCCATTAATTGTTCATTGGTTTCTTTGAAATACTCGCGTCTTTCACTGTGTCCAATGATGACAAAAGATGCTCCAAATGAAGCCAGCATACCCGCTGAAACTTCTCCCGTGTAAGCCCCTGATGAATTATTTGAACAATTTTGTGCACCCAAAAAAATATTTTTTGCTCCCTCTACCAGTTTTTTTACAGATTGTAAATGGGTAAATGGTGGGTTGATTACCACAGTGACGGCCTGATTCAGTTCATCCTTGACCATATTAACAATTTCTGAAGTGAGCTTTTGCCCTTCTTCAAAGGTTAAGTTCATTTTCCAGTTTCCCGCTACTATTCTTTTTCGCATGATATATTCTGTTAGGTTTTATATATTTGGATATCAAATTACCGGTTTTTCTAAGGAAGCTCAAAAATAGGCAAAATGTCACTCTCAGAAAAAGAAAATTCAGGTCAAGCACCGAAAAAGAAAATTTCACTTGCCAAATCACAAGAAAGAATAGCGGCGTACTGTGCCTATCAAGAACGGTGCATTGCAGAGGTTAGAAGCAAATTGGAAGAATTGGGGTTAAATCATTCTCAAATTGACCCAGTATTGGATAAACTTACCAATGAAGGATTTCTCAATGAGGAACGCTTTGCGGAGGCATTTGTCAGGGGGCGTTTTACGCTCAAGAAATGGGGGAGGATACGAATCCGGCAAGAATTAAAAATGCGCGATATTCCCGAAGACATCATCATAAAGGCTATTGAACAAATTGATGGGGAGGAATATTGGACTGTACTGAAATACTTGGCCGAAAGAAAATGGAAATTAACTCAGGAGCCCAATGAGTTGAAAAAGAAAGCCAAGGTACAGCGTTTTCTGGTTTTTAGAGGATTCGAAAATGACTTGATCCGGGATGTCATCGGAGAACTCACGAAAGACCCTTCCTGACGAAGATATCCTCCGATTCTTGGGGAATTACCTGTAGTACATTTGCCAATACCAGCTTCACCAAGGTTCTGGAAGCCACATAAACGGGTAGTTTTGCCAGCTGCATGAATTGCTTCAAAGTTATTGAAGGCTGATTCTCCAATGCCTTCACGAGGATTTCCTCTTTTCTTCCATACTGAAATACTATATCTTCTTGCTTTTTTTCTCTTTTGAGAATTTCCCACATCTCACGGCTGGCCTGTATGCTTTTATCCCTGACCCGGACAAAGGCTTTTTTCTTGTCTTTCTCAAAGATAAAATGCGGACGTTCGCTACTTTTTTTAATTTGGTATACCGCAATCCCTTTTTTGGCATTTATACCCAAGATGTGTTTCTCAGGTGAGATAGGCGGAAATATGAGTTCCCGGATTGCCTTGTCCATAACAAAAACCTCTTCTTCGATAAACCGCTGCCCGCTTACTGTCCCATCGTCATCCACGCCGATAAGCAAATAACCCCCATCCGTATTGGCCATAGCCACAATCTCACGGACAATTTTTTCGGGGTGAGCCGCTTTTTTCTTGAACTCAACATGGAGACCTTCTCCCTGCAGGGCAAGTTTGGAAATATCCTGAAGCGTCATAATGTGTTAATTTATCAAAAACCCAATACCTACCCGAAAACCAAGCGCCTTGGATCCCAGGTAATAATCTGACATTCCTTCCAACCTTAGCCGATAGCTAATATTATGCGTATATCCTGCACCCAAAGCGAAATCCGAAGTGGAACCTACTAATCCCCTGGCTCGGATAAACAAAGGTTCCAAGGGGTAATATCTGCCGCCCAGTGTTACTTGGTTATTCTGCCCATCATTGAATTCGTAACCCGCAGATAAGGACAAATTATGCCGGTAAAAATAATTAGACTCCAGACCTATCTGAGATCGGGTTATCACGCCCGGAACATCTGTTCGGATGACATCTACAGCACCCGAAATTAGGACGCTCCCTTCCGACTGTTGGGCAAGCGCATCCACAAATACACCCAGCCAGAGCAGGCTTATAATACCGATTACCTTTTTCATCCCAATCCCCTGTTTAGTTCTGCCAACCTGTTTTTCATACCCTGCCACTCATCCCGAAGCCGGGCAGCCTCCATAAAATTGAGATCCTTTGCTGCGGACTCCATTCTTTTCTGCGTTTGGGAAATAAGTTTTTCCAGCTTATCCTTGCTCAAGTATTGCACGACTGGGTCCGCCGCCACACTATTTTCGCCATCGAAATTTTCCGCGTAAACTTTTGCGTTTTTCTTACTATCAGCCACTTTGGTTTGCCCCATGATTCTTTCCCTGGACTTCAAGATCGTCTTGGGCACAATGCCATGTTCCAAATTATAGGCTTGCTGAATATCACGCCTTCGGTTTGTCTCATCGATGGCGACTTGCATTGAATTCGTCATTTTATCGGCATACATGATGACCCTACCCTGCTCATTTCTGGCAGCCCGCCCAATGGTCTGCACCAAACTCCTTTCATTCCGGAGAAATCCTTCCTTGTCCGCATCCAATATGGCGACCAATGACACTTCCGGAAGATCCAATCCCTCCCGCAGCAAGTTTACCCCCACCAATACATCAAATACGCCCAGTCGAAGCTCCCGCAGTATCTCCACCCGATCCAGCGGCTTGACTTCTGAGTGAATATATCGGGACTTTACACCGGCCTTTTCCAAAAACTTATTTAATTCCTCCGCCATCCGTTTGGTAAGGGTCGTCACCAATACCCGAAAACCAGCCGTAATGGTCTGGTCAATTTCATCGAGCAAATCATCAATTTGGTTGGCACTCGGCCGAACTTCTATGACTGGGTCGAGTAGGCCCGTAGGCCGAATGATCTGCTCCACAACGACACCACCTGAACGGGTGAGTTCATAATCAGCCGGGGTAGCACTCACAAATATGACTTGGTTGGTCAGGTCTTCAAATTCCTCAAATTTCAACGGCCGGTTGTCCAAGGCGGATGGAAGCCGA
>JBBQXZ010000145.1:0-11712 GCA_038209145.1 Cytophagales bacterium
TATTAGGAACTCAAAGTTAATGATTTCCAAATTAATCAATGAAAATAATATGTTTATCGAGGTAGTTCAAGCATTTACCAATAAACGTCACTTTTGTGAAAGCGTAAAAAAATACCTCTTAAATCCATTTTGCCTTCCTGCCGCAATTTTTATAATTCTCTCACTTTCCATTCCATCTACAAGAAAAAACAGCCACCAATGGATGTTGGGCTTTAAAATCGGATTTCTGCCTAAAAATTTCCTTATACTGAACGCAAAATACATACTCAACAGCAAATACATCTCCCAGAAAACCCCACACGTTCAATGAATAAGACTCCCATTAACCGGAGGCATTTTATCAAAGGTAGTACCGCGTTGTTAGCGCTTTCCGCATTTGGTGCACATGGCATGGACTGGATGGACCGCAAGGAACCCTACCGGGTTGCCCTGATAGGCACCGGTTGGTATGGCAAAAGTGACCTCTTCCGCCTGATTCAGGTACTTGTTGTAAAGACCCCCAAATCCTTGGAATCGTTAAATGTGTCGGCAAGCTAACGGTCGAGTATACGGTGAAAGAAAAGTATCGCCACGTCATCGAACCTGTCATCGATTCCCCGTATTGAGGCCTTAACGCCGTATTCCTCCCGAATATACGAACACCGGTCCATAAGGATGAAGTATTTTCCCTGATGATGTACAAATATCAGGCTCTCGAAGATCCCATGGAGCCTAAGCTTAGATTTCCATTCGGAAAAACCTGTTTCTCCGGCCAGTATGTCTATCATGTCGGGATTGAAACCATCGTTAAATTTTTCCACCAAAAAAACGTGAATTTACAGGTAAATTTCCTTGGTTGTTTATAGAGAATTTATGTCTATTTAACAATGAAAAAGGCAGAAACCACGAAACGGTTCCGCCTTTTATAAATTCAAAAGACAAAATATCAATAAATATGAAAAAAGGAACAAGGACTCCACGGGGGATCTACCCATTTTTTACAAACAATTGATTGGCGATTTGCTGTTCAGTTAGCTTGCCTGATATGGGATGTAATCCGGAGTTACCAAATCGTCTTACCTGTTGGGGTTTTATGGGACGTAATAATCCAAGTCGAAAGAACCTGTCTCTCGGCAAACGGAGTCAATTGCCCTTGTCTGAAGTTGAAAATCCCGGGAAACTTAGTGTAACGGGAGGGAGGGACAGGGGGGCAATTGGAACTCTTGCCCCCTAAATCACCATTCTAGTCAAATTATTAAAAAAAACTTAAAAAAAGGGGCGGCAATTGGACCTCTTGCCCCCTAAATCCCCCTGTAGGGGGACTTTTAATGACGTCCATAAACGGATTTCTTCCCCATAACGGAATCAATCGCCCTTCCCTAAAAGGGAGGGAAGGGGTGAGGAAGTTATGGTCAGCTGATATAAGCTGATTTTTGGAGATTGAAAATATGCCAAACCTTTCTTAACTTACACGTTAGGTTTCAAAAAAAATTGGCCATAATTACACCGATATCGTATATAAACGAAATGAAAACAAGAAACTTCACGGCTTTTCTCCTCTCCTTTGTGCTACTCGTAAGCTGTGGAACAAATGAGGACAATCCATCTGATGTAAAGGTCTATATCAACCTATTGGCGTCTAACAAATATCTATCCAACCAAATTCCAGATTTCGAATATAAAGATATCGAAACCCTGATGAGGGCACGCACAGATCAACGGATCATAACAAACTTTCCGCGAAACGGAATATCTTCCTATTTCCAAGAGACTAGCATAGCCGGAATATTTTTCCTCTGGACCGTGGAATCAATAAGGGCAAAATCTATCCAAAGTAAATTTCTGATAGGTAATTTTCCATCCCAAAATCCGATCATAACGATCAGGGAAACCGGAGAAACAATCTCATATCAAAACGAGGAAGCCTATAAATCAGTCTTTGATGCATACAAACACTGGTGGGATTCCAACAAGGGAAAAAACTTCAATGAATTTAACACCATTGACCCCTTGGCTTCCACACCGTATAGATGGCATTAGTCTGCTGGGACAAATTATCTGCCTGGGACAGCAGATAATAAAAAAGCCCCTCAGAATTAATCTCCTGAGAGGCTTTTCTTTCATGAGAAAGAAATCACTACCCTTCCCCCTACAAAATGTACTGCGAAAGATCCCTGTTTTTCACAAGGGTACTCAGCCTCTCCGTTACCATCTCCTTGGTGATCATGATTTTGCTGTTGGGACCGATGGTATCGGGAACATCAAACAGAAAGTCATTCAGCAGGTGACTCATCACGGTATGCAAGCGCCTGGCACCTATATTTTCCACTTCTTCGTTGATGGTAAACGCCAAGGCGGCAATCTCCCGCATGGCATCATCCTCAAAATCCAGAAACACCTCCTCCGCTTCAAAGAGGGCACTGTATTGTTTGGTCAAGGCATTTTTTGGTTCCTTCAGTATCCGGTAAAAATCATCCCGGGTGAGGCTGTTGAGCTCCACGCGAATCGGAAACCTACCCTGCAACTCCGGTATCAGATCCGATGGCTTGGATACGTGAAAGGCACCTGCGGCAATAAACAAGACGTGGTCGGTATGTACCATCCCGTACTTGGTGTTGACTGCGCTACCCTCTACGATGGGCAGCAGATCCCGCTGCACGCCTTCCCTGCTGACATCAGGGCCTGAACCGCCTTTTCCAGCCTTGGAGGCAATCTTGTCAATCTCATCGATAAAAATAATCCCGTTATTCTCCGCCAGCCGGATGGCCTCTTCCTTCACCTCATCAAAATCAATCAACTTGGAAGCCTCATCCTCCATAAGGATTTTGCGCGCTTCTTTGATGGTTACTTTCCGCTTCTTCGTTCGCTTCGGCATCATATTGCTCAGCATGTCCTGAATACCTGCCATACTGGCATCATCCATCATCCCATTGCCTATCATACCTATGCCGGTAGGTGCTGACTGCTTTACGTTTATCTCTATCTTACGGTCTTCCAGCTCTCCTTTTTTAAGCTTTTCCCGGAATTTCTCGCGGGTTCGCTCGTTTAGTTCTTGCTCTGAGGCATTTTCTGGATTAAAATTTGAAGATACCCCGGTGGTGCTAAAACCTGCCCCTTTGACAGGTGGGATCAAAATATCCAAGAGAACGTCTTCAACGATGATGGCTGCTTTCTCCCTCACTTCTTCGTTTTTGGCTTCTTTGACCAAGTTGACCGACTGCTCTACCAGGTCCCTGACCATGGATTCCACGTCCCGGCCCACGTAGCCCACTTCCGTAAATTTGGAAGCCTCCACCTTGGTAAAAGGCGCATTGGCAATTTTAGCCAACCGGCGGGCAATCTCCGTTTTACCTACACCGGTGGAACCTATCATCAGGATGTTGTTGGGAACAATGTCCTTTTGCAGGTCCGATTTGACCATAAGTCTTCGGATTCGGTTACGCAGTGCGATGGCTACGTTTCTTTTGGCATCGTTTTGACCTATGATGTATTTATCCAGTTCGGCTACTATTTGCTTTGGTGTCAAGTGATTCATTCTATCTGTTTTATAGTGAGGTTAAAACTTCCTCAACTCATTTAAGTTTGTACTAATTCCCATCAGATGCGTACCCCCGGGCACCTGGTAAAACATCCGCGAGTATGAAAAAGCGAATTTTCCCGAAGAAAACAGCAGTCCTCCCGAAAAGCCTCCCATCCCCTGCCCACCTACGGCGGCAAATTCCTTTCGGATGAGGTGGTTATATCCCGCCCTCAGTTGCACCGATTCATGGACCAATAGCTCTGCGCCAAGTACCACCCTTCGGAAAATCCTTTCACCGGTGGATTGTTCTTCCTGAGGGACGGCTAAAAGTGCATCCGCATCTCCTATTAAATTCCGTACCGACACGTGAAACCTCACGGGCATATTGAGTGCCTTATAACTCGCCCCTACCCGAATGTCCGCCGGAAGGGAAAGGGGAACATCCTCAAAATAGTTTTTCAGGACAACTCCCACCTGCTTTGCTACTATGGCGAGCATAAAGTCCTCCTGCGGATGCTGGTAGGTTATGCCCAAATCCATGGCCAGCGCAAAGGCTTGATAACTTTCCAACACGGAGCCCAACAATTTGGCACTCGCTCCATACTCAAATACCCCAAATGTTTTACCTAATCCTACTGCCAGCGCAAATTCATTGGCGTTAAAGGTACCTTGAGGAAACCCCGTATCATCGATTCCCTCAAATTCCCCATAATTGAAATATTGGAGACCAAAACTCAGGGTACTTTCCATAGGCCCAGGAAGCAAATACCCCAACGTGGCCACTTGAGTGTCTCCGGGAAAATTCAGGTAATGGATTGAGATTTTTTTTTGATGCAGGGAGTCGGATAAAGCGGGATTTGCAAGAAACATCATCGGATCCACAGTAGATGTCAGGTTGACGCCACCCAAGCCTGCCAAGCCAGTAAAACTTGGCTGATCCAGAAAACCAAATGCCCTTCCTGTGGATTGGGCTAAAGCCACGCTGGATACCGTGGCCAACAGCATCCCCAAGTAACAACCAATATGGGGGCCATTAATTTTCAACGGGCTTTTGGTACGAAGAATCAAAAGTAAACTTTACCGACTCGTCTACCAATTCATCCAACAAGGCGATGTCTAATACTTCCTGCACCTGGTCAACAAAGTGAAAGGTCACGTCTTTCAAGTAAATATCTTCTATTTCGTCAATGTCTTTCTGATTTTTTTTGCAAAGGATGATATCCTTAATTCCCGCCCTTCTAGCTGCCAGAATTTTCTCCTTAATCCCCCCTACAGGCATGACTTTGCCCCGCAGGGTAATTTCACCGGTCATGGCCAATTTGGACTTTACCTTTCGCTGCGTATACACCGATGCTATGGCTGTCAGCATAGTAATACCCGCAGAGGGCCCATCTTTGGGCACGGCTCCGGCAGGCACGTGGATGTGCAGGTCATATTGGTCAAATAACCGATGATCAATCCCTATTTTTTCCGATTTGGACTTTAAATATGAAATAGCTGTCATGGCAGATTCCTTCATCACATCTCCCAGCTGACCAGAAAGGGTCAATTTGCCTTTTCCTTTGCTGATACTGGCTTCAATAAACAGTATTTCTCCTCCTACGGAAGTCCAAGCCAATCCCGTCACCACGCCTGCTATGCTGTTGTCCTGATACAATTCTTTGTCAAAAACTTCCCCACCCAGAACTTTGCGTATCATCTGGGGGGTTATTTTTTTCTTGTATTCTTCCTCCATGGCAATAGATTTGGCAACATTTCGGACCACCTTTCCCAACAATCGTTCTAGGCTTCTGACTCCCGATTCCCGGGTATAATCATCGATCACTTTGACGATGGCCTCCCTGGTAAATTGTACATGCTTGGCTTTAAGTCCATGGTCGGAACGTTGTTTGGGGATTAAATGCCTGATGGCTATTTCCACCTTTTCTTCCAGCGTGTACCCGGTCACTTCGATAATCTCCATTCTGTCCTTAAGTGCCGGTTGAATGGATTCCAACGAATTGGCAGTTGCCACAAAAAGCACTTTGGAAAGATCATATTCTACCTCTAGGTAATTGTCTGTAAAGGCATAATTTTGCTCAGGGTCCAGCACTTCCAGAAAGGCGGATGACGGATCACCCCTGAAGTCAGTACTGATCTTGTCAATTTCATCCAGAACAAAGACGGGGTTGGACGACTTGGCCTTTTTCATGTTTTGGATAATTTTGCCAGGCATGGCACCCACATAGGTTTTTCGGTGTCCCCTGATCTCTGCTTCATCATGAAGGCCTCCCAAGGACATGCGGATGTATTTTCTGCCCAGTGCCCGGGCGATAGATTTACCAAGTGAAGTCTTTCCTACCCCTGGAGGACCATAAAGACACAAAATGGGTCCTTTTATGTCATTTTTTAGTTTAATAACAGCCATATATTCAATGATCCGCTCTTTCACTTTATCCAGGCCAAAATGGTCTTTATCCAAAATACGCTTGGCCCTTTGAAGGTCGAAATTATCGTGGGTCAATTCGTTCCAGGGAAGTTCTACCAATACTTCCGCGTAGTTGAGGGCGATGGGATACTCCGCGGCGGATGGATTCATCCGGAGGATTTTCTGGACTTCCTTTTCAAAATGCTTGGCCACTTCTTTGGACCACTTTTTCTTTTTCCCTTTGGCAAGCAGGTCGTCGACTTCCTTTTCGGGACCTTCCTCTCCCAGTTCCGTCTGCAATACTTTCATTTGCTGTCGCAGAAAATAGTCCCGTTGCTGCTGGTCGATATCTGTATGGACTTTCTTCTGGATTTCACTTTTCAACTCCAGCATCTGGATGTCCTTCATCATGAATTCAAGTAGCAAAGTTGCCCTTGCATTCCCCTCATTAATCTCCAATAACCGCTGCTTGGATTCCACCGGGGCATTGATGTTTGAGGATAAAAAATGTGTCAAAAATGAAGTACTGTCTATATTGTCCAAAGCCACTTGGGCCTCTCGGGGTATTTCCGGATTGAGTTGAAGGATTTTGAAAGCCGACTCTTTCAGGGATTGTTCCAGTGCTTCAATCTCTTTGTTATCGGAAGGGAATGATTCATCCAGGTAATCCACCTTGGCCAAAAAATACGGGTCATCGGAAATTTCTTCCCGAATCTTAAAGCGTTTTTTACCTTGAATGATGATGGTTGTATTGCCATCCGGCAACACAATCATTTTAATGATTTTTGCCAATGTACCCACCGAATAGATGTCCTGCCAGGACGGATCTTCCATGTTGGGGTTTTTCTGGGCACATACCCCGATTAGCTTATCTCCTTTTTGGGCTTTCTTCACCAAGCGGATTGAGCGCTGTCTGCCTACCGTAATAGGAATAACAACACCGGGAAACAAAACGGTATTTCTTACGGAAAGTATGGATATTTCATCAGAAAAATTTTCTTCCTTGCTCGCAGAATCATCTTCTTCGTCCGTAATCAGATGAATGAGATCTCCTTCACCTGAATAATCACTCATCATTAACGATTGGTACAATTGATTGCCGAAATTACTCATATAGTCAGTATGACAGTCCTGATGTCAAATTACATTAAAATATACGCTAAAAGATTACCTTTTTCAATTCCCATAAATTAATCAAGCCCTATGCCAGTATTTACAATTGCCCAAATTGTCAGTATTTTCAGGGAGTAAATTAAAAGTTTAAAAAGGAAAAAAGAAATATTCGACGAATATATAACAAAAGGAAGCGGTATTAAACCCCTTCCCTTCATTCCCTTTTTGTACATAATACTTTACCCGGGAACCATTAGCTGCCCACGAAAAGCTTTACGATATCGTTCCCGATGGCAAATACCATGATCATCAGCAGGATCACCATTCCTACTTTCTGCGCATTTTCCAAAAACCGATCAGAGGGTGACCGTCCTGAAATCATCTCATATAGTAAAAATACGACATGCCCCCCGTCCAATGCTGGGATGGGAAGTAAATTCATAAAGGCTAAAATCATGGAAATCAGTCCAGTTATGGACCAAAATTTAACCCAATCCCAAGTGCTTCCATATATTTTAGCCATTCCGATGGGGCCACTAACATTTTTGGCTGAAACTTCCCCAGTAAACATCTTACCCATAGCCCGCGCGTTGATGATGACCACATCAAATGCTCGAGTGACCCCCAAGGGGACAGATTGGGCCAAGGAATAATTTTTTCGAACCGGTTCCAGTAGGCTGCTGACCGCAATCCCAATGGTAGCCGCGTCACTTACCTCTGATTCCACGGCGAAGGTTTCTCCTTCCCGCTGTATAAGCAGATTCACCTGCTGGTTTTCTTTATCAGCCAGTGCTTTTTGGAGTTCGTCAAAATAAAAAATCTCTTTTCCGTCTACAGCCAAAATTTTATCGCCAGGCTTTAACCCAGCCGCTTCAGCTCCTTGGTCTGGTGCCACGTCCCCCACCTCAAAAGGAAACCGGATATTGACGAATTTAGATATACTTTCCTTGTCCGAAAACGAGTTGATAAAACCCCGGGGTATGGGTACGGTCACCCGCTCACCATCCCTGTCAACGGTGTAATAACCATTGCTGCTCAACAAGGCATCTCCACTGCTTAGGTCATTGATGGATTCATAAATTTCACCGTTGATATCCAACACTTTATCTCCATCCTGAAAACCAATTTGCTCGCCAATCTCATACGCCACGATGCCATGTTCCAAAACCTGGTCTCTGGAGAAGTAGGTTTCACCCCTGTCATATACTAAAAATACGAAAATCAGAATTCCAGCAACCACATTGACGATAATCCCTCCAAGCATCACGATCAGCCGTTGCCAGGCGGGCTTTGTGCGAAACTCCCACGGCTGGGGTTCTGAAGACATCTGATCCGTATCCATGGACTCATCGACCATCCCTGAAATTTTCACAAACCCACCCAAAGGGATGGCACCGATAGAGTATTCCGTCTCGCCGTATTTGAAACCCGCAATCTTGGGAGGAAACCCAATGGAGAACTTTTCCACCCTCATTCCAAACATTTTTGCCGTCAGCAAGTGGCCCAATTCGTGAAGCCCTACCAAAATCGACAGTCCCAGCAACAACTGGGCGACCATTATCAAAGTATCCATATTATTTATTCCTGATTATTTCTTCTGTAATTAATCTTGTCTCCTGATCTGTATGAATCAGATCATCCAAAGAAGGTGACGCAATAAAACCAATTTTATCCATACTCTGTTCAATTATGGATGACATTTCCAAGAACCCAACCTTATCCCGAAGGAAGGCAGCCACAACAATCTCATTGGCGGCATTGAGTACACAGGGAACATTACCTCCCTTTTCCAACGCCGCAAAGGCCAGTTTCAAGTTTCTGAATGTCTCCACATCCGCGTTTTCAAATGTAAGTGACGAATACATCCCAAAATCAAACCTTGGAAAATCCGAAGAAAGCCGATCGGGGTAGGATAAAGCAAACTGAATTGGGATACGCATATCCGGCAGTCCGAGTTGTGCTTTGATGGATCCATCTTCAAATTGTACCAGGGAATGAATAATGGACTGCGGATGTACCACCACCTCTATTTGTGCCGGAGTGAGGTTAAAAAGCCATTTGGCTTCTATTACTTCCAATCCTTTATTCATCAATGAGGCAGAATCTATGGTGATTTTTGCTCCCATGTCCCAATTGGGATGTTTAAGAGCCTGTTCTTTTGTTACATGCTTTAGAAAAGCAGTATCTTTCCCCCTGAAAGGACCTCCGGAGGCCGTGAGGATAATTTTCTCTATGGGATTGTGAAACTCTCCCAACAAACACTGAAAGATGGCTGAGTGTTCTGAATCCACCGGATAAATATTCACCCCTTTGGATCTGGCCAATGCTGTAACCAACTCCCCCGCCACCACCAATGTTTCCTTATTTGCGAGGGCAATGGGCTTTCCTGCCGCTATGGCCCGCATGGTGGGTATTAACCCCGCATATCCCACCAAAGCCGTGAGCACCAAATCGATGGTGTCCATTTCTACTATCTGTGCAATGGCTTCCTGTCCGGCGTACACTTTAATGCCATGAGGCAACAAAGCCACTTTAACCTGATCATACAGTGATTCATTGCCGATGACAACCGCGTTTGGGTTGTATTGTAGCGCCTGGGATATTAATAACTCCGCGTTGTTCTGGGCGGTGAGTACTTCTACCTGGAACCGATCCGGGTGACGTTGGATCACATCCAAGGTCTGCGTGCCTATGCTACCTGTAGAACCCAAAATAGCGACGCTTCTTTTATCTGACATGTTTCATGCTAAGGTTTCTACCCGAAAATTTATCTCTTGGGAAGAAAGAAAATGAGGAATGGGTATTTTTAATTAACTGACAAATTTACAAGGTTCAACCAGTTTTTACCCTTTTTTCGACTCTTTTTCTTACCTAATGTTTTTGGCATACATTTCGTTTTAAGTATTTGCGATTTTTTCGGCTAATTCGTACGTATAAACGTTAACCAGAAAACGGACGAAAATTGGAACAAAATGCGTAAAACCTTGCAAACAACAATCTTGGCCTTTTTTAGCGGTATTCTTGGCGCTTGGTTTTTTCACGCTATGCCCTTCGATGAGGAAATCCCAACCGGAGCCATAACAGAAGAAGGAAAATGGAATCAGCAGACTTCCTATTTTACAGCCAATGATCGGGAAAAAACCGATGACCCCGCAGACAATGCAAGCACTGTCAATCTACCAGTTTCCTTTATTGAAGCGTCAAAAAAAAGTACCAATTCAGTGGTATTTATTAAAAATTTTTCCGGCACAGATACCCAAAGGTATAGCATTTTTGATTATTTCTTTGGTGAGGGCGTACCCCAACAGCGGGTCAGCACCGGGTCAGGTGTAATCATCAGTGGCGACGGATACATCATCACCAACAATCACGTCATCGACCGTGCTGAAACCATAGAAGTAGTTCATCAAAAAAGAACCTACAAGGCCAGCCTGATAGGTGCTGACACCAACACAGACATCGCAGTGTTGAAAATCGAAGCCAAGAATTTGCCCGCCATTACATTGGGAAGTAGCAGGGACCTTCAAATCGGTGAATGGGTAATAGCCGTTGGGAACCCATTTAACCTTACCTCCACCGTCACAGCTGGAATTGTCTCGGCCAAAGAGCGTCAAATCAATATCATGGGAGGGGAATTTCCACTGGAATCCTTTATCCAAACTGACGCCCCCATCAATCCCGGAAATTCCGGAGGTGCTTTGGTGGACATCCAGGGAAATCTTGTGGGAATCAATACAGCCATTCTGTCAAGAACAGGTTCCTATACTGGGTATGGTTTTGCTGTTCCGGTAGATATCGCCAATAAAATCGCCAAAGACCTGATTGAGTTTGGGGAAGTTCAGAAAGCCATACCCGGCTTGGATGTCCTGGAAATCACGACGGAATTGGCGGATGAAATGAACCTTAATTCTCTTGACGGAGTCCTCATATCCCACGTGATCCGCGAAGGTGCAGGTGAAAAAGCCGGACTAAAGCGCAGCGATGTAATCAAATCAATTGACGGCACACCCATCACTGGAAAAGGAAGTTTTGAGGAAGCTTTGTCCTATTATTATCCTGGAAATCAAATCAAAGTCACTTACCAACGCGGTAATAACACCAGTACCGCTCAGCTGATGCTTCAAAACTTATTTGGAGGGACTGGTGTAATCAAAAGGGAATATTATACCTCACCCCTACTTGGAGCCAAGCTGGAGACAGTAAACTCGATTGAAAAAGACCGGCTGAATATTGAATATGGAATAAAAATCACGAGCGTGACGCGGGGATACCTGCGGGAACTCGGTCTTGGGGATGGATTCGTCATCACGCAGGTCAATGGCCAACAAGCAACCGATCCCAAAAAGCTAGGCCAGTATTTGGAAGATTTTAGCGGAAGACTTCGTTTAGAAGGTATTACGCCAGGCGGCCAACCGTTTATGCAATCCTACAGCATCCAGTAATTTCGAATCATAAACCCTGATCTACAAACGTCTTATTTATTCTTATGAGGAGGGAGGATTAATGATTAATGGTTAATGGTTAATGGTTAATGATTAATGGTTAATGGTTAATGGTTTGACGATGCCTGAAAAATGATTAATGATAAAATGAAAATTATATAAAGCCCCAAAGAGGTAAAATCAGTAACCGGGGGTGCAGCGATAGCGGAGCTCCTGGTTTGGAAAAATTAGCGTTTTCGTTTTGGCAGCAG